>NZ_BAAGUV010000023.1:0-255324 GCF_054781215.1 Nocardioides pakistanensis
TCTTGTCTCGCTTCCATGCTCAGAGGATCAACTAACTCCTCTGCCACGAAGTCTGACGCGCGACACACACACCCAACCGAGGGATCAACCTCGTACACCACCCCAGCGGACTTGACCCTGAATGGGGCCGACCACGACTACATGCTCCAGGTCACCTCGACTCGCGCGAGACAGAGCAGCACCGAGTTCGACGAACATCCCCCTACCCTCATGCTCCGAGGCGACCACCAAGACTGCGTCGGCGTCGAGCACAGCGTCCAGGTCGTCGGTCGCGATCTTGGCCGACAGATCGAGGTCTGATGCGTAGTCGTTCACCAAGGTGACGTCGGATTCTCGCGTCCAGTCCAGGCTGAGTTGATGCCCTGCAGCGACCACTGCTGCTTGGACCGCTCGAACTCTATCGGCGTCGTCGAGCGCTCCTGCTACGTAGACCTTCATGTACATCAGGCTTCCACGGCTGGCTGGGCCTCAACGTCCGGACATGCCGCGTTCCGCGCGGTCGCGCGGGTGCCATGGTCAGGCTGCGAGCGCGAGGGGGCGGCGGCGGGCTCGTTCCCGTGACAGGTGGCGCAGTGTCGTGGCGATGCAGGCGACCTGGAGCCATCCAGTCGCCGAGGAGGTGGTGTTCTCGAACGACTTCGCCAGGCGGCGGGAGCGTCCGAGGCGGCCGTGGGCGACCTCGACGCGCCAGGCGTGCCGGATGGGGCGGAAGACCGGCTGCTTGTCGTCCCACCCGACTCGGCGGACCTCAAGGTCGTAATCGCGGCCGAGAGCACGGGCTGCGGCCCCGGTGACACCCCGATCCACCAGGACCAGCTCGAGTCGGCCGGTGACACCCTGTCGGGTCAGGTGCTCCAGCATCAGCTCGCTGGTCCGGTTCTCGTGGGTGGAGGCGGGCACGACCAGCGCGGCTACCGGGAGGCCGGTCACGTCGACGGCTACGACCCGCTTGGCGCCCTTGGTGCCACCGTAGGGGCCGCCGCGGTCGTGGAAGGTGAACCCGCCGTTGGATGCGCCGCGGAAGGTGGGTGTCGATGACGACCATCGAGGGTGTTGCCTCAGTGCGGCCGTCCTCTTCGCGTGCGGCTGCGTGCAACACCTTCAGGGCACGCGCCCAGGTGCCGTTGCGCGACCAGCGGCGGAACTGCGACCACACCCGTGTCCAGGGTCCGAACGACTCCGGGAGGTAGCGCCACTGGCAACCGGTCTGGGCGACGTACAACATCGCATCCACCACGGTTCGCAGGTCGTCGGCGTGCCTGCGGCCACGCTTGTCCGGCGCGTTGTACACCGGCTCCAGCAGGTCCCACTGCTCATCGGTCAGGTCACTTGGGTACGGCATGCGACGCACGGTGACCACGTACCTCGTCCCTGCAATAGGGACACACCCAGTAAGAGCGTGTGTCCCTATCGGTGGCGTTGTCGGTGGTGCCCGGCACCATGTCTTCTGTGCCCGTAGCCGCCGGAACCGCCGACACGCTCGTGTCGCACACCGGTGTGCCGTTGACCCGGCCGACGACCTTCAGGTTCACCTTGGACGTCAACGTCGAGCAGCACCAGCGGCTGCTGGCGCACGCGGGTGCGTCCCGGCTGACGTTCAACCACCACCTCGAGCGGGTGAGGGCGAACCTCGAGCAGCGTGCCGCGGAGCGCTCCTACGGGATCCCGGAAGCGGACCTGACCCCGGTGTTGTCGTGGAGCAAAGGTCAGCTTCATCAACGAGATGAACGCCTGGAAGGACGGCCGAGCGGCCTATGCGCGCGTGGAGGTCCTCGACGACGGCACCGTCGTCCGTGGTCTGCCGTGGCGTGGTGAGGTCTCAACCGACGTGTTCGAGACCGCGAGCGTGCATGCCGCGCAGGCGCTGAAGAACTGGTCCGACTCGAGGAAGGGCACCCGGGCAGGGAAGGCGGCGGGCTTCCCCCGGTTCAAGTCCCGACACCGCACCACCCCGGCGTTCCGGCTGCGCGCCAAGTACAAGGAGGGCGCCATCCCGTCGGTGCGGCCCACCGCACCACGCACCGTGCGGTTCCCGAAACTCGGTGAGCTCCGGGTTAGGGAGAACACTCGCCAGCTGCGGAAGCTGTACGAGTCGGGCCGTTTTCACGCCTACGCCGCGGCGTTCCGGTTCGAGCGCGGCCGCTGGATCGTCGTGGTCACCGGTGTCGCCGCCCCGCTGCACCCGCAACGCCGCACCCCGACCGCCGGCGGTCGTACCCAGGCCCGGGTTGGGGTGGACCTGGGGGTGAAGACCCTGGCCGTTGCCGCAGACGAGCACGGCACCCAACTTCGCGTGTGGAAGGGGGTGAAGGCGCTACAGCAAGCCCAGGCACGCCTGAAGCTGGCCAACCAGGCCTACGCGAGAACCAAGCGAGGGTCGAACGGTCGGCGCAAGGCAGCACGTCGTCTGGGCAGGATCCACACCCGGGTCGCTGCGATCCGCAGGGCGCTGCTGCACGACATCAGTAGCGAGCTCGCGAAGTCCTCGACGGTGCTGGTGATCGAGGACCTCCATGCTGCGGGCATGCTCCGCAACCGCCGCCTGGCCAGGGTCATCTCCGATGCCGCGTTCGGTGAGCTGCGCCGGCAGCTCGAGTACAAGGCCGCCGGGTACGGCACCGAGCTCATCATCGCCGACCGGTGGTACCCGTCGTCGAAGACCTGCTCGGGCTGCGGAACCGTCAAGGCCGACCTGACCCTCTCGGAGCGCACCTACGCGTGCGCCGGCTGTGGGCTGGTCCTCGACCGTGATCTGAACGCCGCGGTCAACCTCGCCCGCTACCGGCCGGGCGAGGACACCAAGCACTCGCCGCCGCACCCCGCGGCCGCCTGACGCGGCGTACCGCGTCGCACCCGGATGGGCCGGGGAAGAGCCGACCGTCACCCCGCTACACGAAGGGGCCCTGGGTCGGAACCGAGACAAGACCCGCCGCCAAGGAGCAGCGGGCGCTCGGACGGCAACCAAGAGCCACCACCCCGTTAGGGGCGGCGGCCAAGGGAAGCCGGTGAGTCCCGAAAAAGGACACACCCAGTGAGGCCGAAGTCGAGGGCAAGGCACGTAGTGCGGCCAGCGCTGTTCGTGGCGCAGATCGTTGACGATGGTGACCGGCTCGGCTCTGATGGCGTGGACGCACGGCCCTTCGCCGAGCTCGTACTGAAGCGAGTCGAGGTCCCACACGAGCTGATCGGTGCCGGCCCGGGTCTCTATCTTGCCGTCGCTGTGCGCGATCGAGATACCGACGTGGTCGACGCCGGGAAGCGAACGGGCCGCGACCTGCACGATGGCGGTCCAACGTGGACTCCATGTCGCGTGGCGAGTTGATCTCCCGCGCGACTTCTGGGGGAGGGCGCCCGCTCGGGCGCCGTGGTTCTACAACCGTACAGCTCAGGTCTCACGGGGGGGAGGTGCGCGACGGCCCCGGGCATCTCAGGCGCTGACGATGGCGGCCACGACGAGCGCGACACCGAGCGCCAAGACGGCCGCGATCGCCACGGTCACCCAGATCACCGTGGAGGGGCTGCGCGTAGGGGCCTCGCCCCCGCGATACGGAGCATGAACAGGTTCCTGCTGCTGCTGTGGGCGCCGCCCCGGCTCGGAGTCGTCCCGGCGGTCGTGGGGGTCAGCCATGGTCTTCGTCCTCGTTCCTCGGAACCCGCGGGGAGCCTTCCTGCAGTTCGTCGATCAGACGTGAGGCGTCGGCCTTGGTCATTCCGTCCGGGATCTCGCGGCCGGTGTCCTGCGCCAGGGTCTGCAGGTAGGACATCTGCGCGGCGGTGGCAGGCTCGTCGCCGGTGGCCCAGTCGTCAGGATCCTTGGCCGGGGTGGTCTCGTGGGCGTCCATGCCCGGCTCGTACCCCGGCGGGGTCGCCGTACACGTCCACTGACAGCGACCCCATGTCTGCCGGCCGGCGCCGGAGGAAGTCGCCCCGGTCAGGCACGCAGACGGCTACGAACCTCGTCGAGGAGCTCGGTGGGTCGAGCCAACGAGCGACCGGGGCTCGAGGAACGCCCGCGATCGGAGGCACGTGTGATCGGTGTTGGGCAGGGTATGGGTCCGGTGATGAACGTCGGTTGCCTGCGCTCGAGCTGTCTGACCGCCCCGGTGGGGCGGCTGCTCGCGGTCCTCGTGGCAGCCGCGTTCCTGCTCACGGTGCTGACCGGGAACTCGTTCGCGTTGCATGCGGGGATGACAGCCGGCTCGCCGGGCGTGGCCGTGGCCGGCGATCACCTGTCCGATGCCGTCGCAGGAATATCGGGCCTCGCCCAGGTGGAGGACGATGTGGCGAGCGATGTGCCTGCGGTGATGCAGGTGGGCCACGACGTACAGCACCTGATGCATCTGATCGGGGCCTGCTTGGCGGTGCTGGCCGCGGCAGCCGTGCTGCTGTGGCTGGTTTCCCTGGCTCGAGCGCTGACCGGTGGCTACTCGGCCGTCACCGCCCAGCCGCGTCTCGTCTCCCGGATCGACACAGGAGCCTGGTCTCCGCCGCCGCCCTCGCCACCGCGATCCTCACCGGTCATCCGGACGTAGCCGGGCGCGCCGTTCGCTCGGTCGAGCATCGACCGAACCTAGAACCGCAACCGCCCCCGCCCTATGCGCGGCGGCCCGTCCGGCGCGTGAGTGTTGTCTCGTCGACCGCTGCCACGGCTGGTCTGATGAGACGATGCTGCGCGCGAAGCATGACGAGAGGAATCGAATCATGAACACGCAGACAGACCAGTCCCAGCGGTCCGAGCACGAGCAGCACAAGAAGCACGAGCGCAAGATGTACCTCATCTTCGCCGCCATGATCGCCACCTCCACGGTGACGATGTTCCTGCTGACCTACACCAACGCGTTCGCCTGGTCGCACATGACGTTCAGCGAGGAACGGGTATACATGGCGATCCTCATGGGGTCGGCGATGGCGATCATCATGCTCGGCTTCATGTGGGGGATGATGTACAAGAACCCGAAGGTCAACGTCGCGATCATCGTCGGCGCCCTCGTCGTGGGCGGCACCGCGTTGTGGCTGTCCCGTTCGCAGACGCTCGTGCAGGACGAGGCCTACATGAAGGGCATGATCCCGCACCACTCCATCGCGATCCTCACCAGCGAGCGGGCCGGCATCGACGATCTGCGTGTGCGCAAGCTCGCCGACGAGATCATCAAGGCGCAGCGCGTCGAGATCGACGAGATGAAGTGGCTGATCGAGGACATCGAGCGGAACGGCCCCGCCACGACCGAGGAGGAGGCACAGCAGCGCCCCGTGCCGGAGTTCGAGGCCGGTTCCTGACACCCGCGGCCCAGCTGGCCTCACCCGAACCGTAGAGGAGCCTCATGTACACAGGGGTCGTCGTCATGGTGGCCACCGTTGCGACGGTGGTTCTGGGGCTGTACGCATTGCACAGGTTCAGCGCTGTCGCGCCCGAGCCGCTGCAGGCGCTTCCGTTCGACTCGGGCTGGTTGCCCCAGCAGCACGCACTGTCCAGGTACCACGTCCGGTGGTACCTGGCCACGCTGCTCTTCCTCGCCTTCGACGTCGAGATGCTGTTCATGTACCCCTGGGCGGTCGTGGTGGCGCAGATCGGCACCACCGCCGTGATCGAGATGTTCCTCTTCCTCGCTGCCCTGTTCGTGGCCGTTCTCTGGGCCTGGCGCGAGGGGGCGCTGCGATGGGTCTGAGCAACACGCTCGCACGCGCTGCAGCCCGGCACGCGCACGTCCTCCTCGTGGAGTCACCCGGGTACTGGCGCACCCGCGCGAGCGTCGAACGGGCGGTCCTGGATCGCGGCTGGCACCTTGCGCACTCGCCGGCGGACGCAGACGTGCTGGTCGTGTGCGGGGAGGCGGGGCCGAACCTCACCGAAGCGGTCGAGCGGGTCTGGGACCAGCTGCCAGGACCGCGGGTCCGCGTGGACGTGCGGGAGTACGACGAGGCCACCGCTCGTCTCGACCGGGCCCACCGCGAGCTGCTCGACACCGACCCCCACCGCCACGACGCGCACGAGCGCCCCACCGCTCAGGACCTCCTGGCCGACAGCGACGAGGAGGACGGGCACGGGGAGATGGACCACGAGGAGATGGACCACGAGGAGATGGACCACGAGGAGATGGACCACGAGGAGATGGACCACGGCGGCATGGACCACGGGGACATGGACATGTCGCCGGGCGGTATCCCGCTGGCCGAGGGCGGCGAGGACCGTGACGGCCTGGAGATGGACGTGCTCCGTGTCCGGCTCGGCCCTGTGCTGCCGCACTGGCCGGCCGGTCTGGTGCTGCGTTGTGCGCTCCAGGGCGATGTCGTCACCGAGGCGCAGGCCGAGCTCGTCGACGGTGGCGCCCGTCGTCCCGAGGAGGCGGCGCCACTGGCGCGCCGGCTCGACAACCTCGCGTCCCTTCTGGCGCTGGCCGGCTGGGACGACGCCGCGGGGGAGGCAGCGCGACTCCGCGATGCCGCGCTCCAGGACGGCGGCGCACGGGTCACGGAAGAGCTGGAGAGGCTCCGGCGGCGTGTGAGGCGCTCGTGGACACTGCGCTGGTCCCTCCGGGGCCTTCGGATGCTGAGCGAGCAGGACGTCCACCATCTCGGACTGCCCGCCGATGCGGTGGGGGACACCTACGGCAGGCTGGTCGGCATGCTCGACCGGGCCACAGAGGCGGAGGGACAGGTCGCTCAGCAATCGGGAACGCACGCGCAGCACCGCGCGCGGACCGTGCCGGCCGACCGTCTGGGCCGGGTCGTCACCGGTCTGGATCTGGCCACCGCCCGCCTGGTCCTCGCAAGCCTCGACCTCGACGGTCTCCACACGGAGCACACCGCGCACACCGTGCCGGGGACGTCCCATGGCTGAGGCGATGCCGATGCCCGGGTCCGGCTCCGCGGAGTCGGCCGTCACCACCGTCGCACCCGGCTGGGCGCTGGCAGCGGTGGCGACCCTCGGAGCGCTCGTCGTCGCTGCCGCGATGCTCGACGGAGCACTCGCGGCCCGCGCGAGCGGCGGGGTCGGGGGAGTGACGAGGCCGTTCGCCGAGGCCGCCCGGTTGATGCGGCAGCGCCGCCGCACCACGGTCCAGGCCGACAGCCTGCTCTGGCGCACCGGTGGCGGCGGGCTGCTGGTCGTGGCGGCGCTCATGGTGACCGTCGTCCCGCTGGGGGAGTGGACGATCTTCGACCTCGACGTCGGGGTCATGTGGTTCAACGCCATGGACGTGATGGTCTGGGCGCTGGTCTGGCTCACCGGCTGGGGAGCGAACGCCACCCACTCGCTCGTGGGCGGTTACCGGTTCCTGGCCCACGGGCTCGGCTACGAGCTGCCGCTGATGTTCGCGCTCGTCGCCCCCGCGATCGCCGCGGGGAGCCTGAACGTCGGCCGCGTGGCGGCGGCCCAGGACGGCCTCTGGTTCGCGGTGTGGATGCCCGTCGCATTCTTGGTCTACCTGCTCGGGGTCGCCGCGTTCTCGGTGTGGGGACCGTTCGCCCCGGCGATCGGTGCGGACATTGCCGGCGGCGCCCGCGCGGAGCTGTCGGGCGTGGACCGTCTCGTGTTCGAGACGGGGCGTTACGCGCTGCTGGCGGCAGGGGCGGCGTTCACGGTGCCGATGTTCCTCGGCGGCGGGGCAGGGCCGCTGCTGCCGGGATGGAGCTGGGTGCTGGTGAAGACGCTGGCCGTGCTCGGGGTGCTGGTCTGGGTGCGGCGCCGGCTGCCCGCCTTCCGCCCGGACATGTTCATGGAGGTCGGCTGGATGCTGCTGCTCCCGGCCGTGCTGCTGCAGGACCTGGTCGTCGCCGTCGTCGCCGTCTGGAGGTCGTGACGTGTTCCTCGACATCGCGTTCTGGCTCCTGGGTGTGGTCGCTGTGCTCGCCGGCGCCGCGGTGTTCTACGTCGACTCGATGGCGCGCGCGACGTACGCCCTTGCGCTGTCCTTCGTCGCCGTCGGTCTCCAGGTCCTGTTCCTGCAGCAGAACTACGTCGGCGTGGTCACGATCCTGATGATGGTCATGGAGATGGCGATCATGGCCGTCTACATGGTCATGTTCATGGGGATGAACCCTGCTCTGATGCCGATGAGCATGGTGCACAGCAACAAGACCGCGCTGACGGTGGCTGGCACGACGTTCCTGGTGCTGGCTTCCGGGATCGTGGCCATCGACTGGCCCGAGCGGCGGGGTGCTCCACCGGCCGACGTGACCGTGGCGCTGGGTGAGGCCCTGATGGGGCCGAAGATGCTGGTGATGGCGGTGATCAGCCCGGTCATGGTGGCGACCATCGTCGCCGGCGTCGTGCTCGCGGCCCACCGCACGCGCTACGACCGGTACGGCGACGACCTGAAGCGGCGACCGGCCGACGACGCCCAGCCGGGAGGTGTCGGTCGATGACGCTGGAGGCGACGCTCCTCATCGCCGCGGCGATCTTCTCCGTGGGCCTGTACGGCGCGATCTCCCAGCAGGTCGTGGTCATGGTCATGATGGGCCTGGAGCTGATGATCAACGCGGTGATTCTCGCCGCCGCGGGGTTCTGGTGGTTCCTCGCACCCGACCCGTCGGGACAGGTGCTCCTGCTCGTGGTCATCGCCGCGATGACGCTGGAGATGGCGATGGGGTTCGCTGTCGCCACGCTGCTGCATCGGGAACGAAGCTCGGACATGACGGACATGGCCACGGACCTGGCGGGCTGAGCATGAGCGAGGTCTCCCTGTGGTTGCTCGTCCTGCTGCCCGCGCTGGTGGGCGGCCTGCTCGCCATGACCCGTCTCGAGCGACTGGCGGCCGCGGTTTCGGTGACCACGGCTGTGGTCACCACCGCCCTGGCAGTGGTCGTGGCGGGGGGACGGCCGCAGGTGGCGACCCCGTTCGTCGCCGGCACCGACCTCGCCCTGGGCGTGGACGGGCTGTCGGCCCTGGTCACGCCCACGGTTGCGGCTGTCGCGCTGCTGGTCATCATCTTCTCCGCCGGCGAGATTCGTGCTTCACAGAGCCGGTTCCACGGTCTGATGCTGCTGTTCGCCGCGGCTGCCCTGATGACCGCGACCGCCGAGACCTTGCCGGCGCTGCTCTTCGCGTGGGAGATCATGGGCGCGACGTCGTACGCCCTCATCGGGTTCTGGTGGCGTGACGACCCCAGAGTCTCCGCCGGCCTGACCGCCTTCGTGACCACACGTGCGGCGGACCTCGGCCTCTACCTCGCTGCCGGTGCTGCCCTCGCCGGAGGGGCCGGGCTGAGGCTGGCGGCGCTACCGGAAGGCAGCGAGGGCTGGCGGCACGTGGTCGCCGCAGGCGTGCTGGTCGCGGCGCTCGGGAAGGCCGCCCAGCTGCCGTTCTCGTTCTGGCTGTCCCGGGCGATGGAGGGCCCGAGCCCGGTCAGCGCGCTGCTGCACTCGGCGGCGATGGTCGCGATGGGCGGCTACCTGTTGCTGCGGACCGAGCCGTTGCTCGCCGCAACCGGCTGGGCAGCACCCGCGGCGGCCTGGGCCGGTGGGCTCACCGCTCTGCTGCTCGGCGTGGTCGCCGTCGCGCAGCGTGACCTCAAGCAGCTGCTGGCCGCCTCCACGGCTGCCCAGCTCGGATTCGTGGTGATGGGAGCCGGGCTCGCCTCGGTCAGCGGGGGAGCCGCTCACCTCGTCGCGCACGCCTCCACGAAGGCGCTGCTCTTCCTCGCCGCCGGCGCCTGGCTCAGCGCACTCGGCACCAAGCGGCTCACCGGGCTACGCGGAGTCGCTCGCCGCGGGCGGATCGTCGGCTGGACCGCTACCATCGGTGCGCTCTCGCTGGCCGGCGTCGCCCCACTCGCGCTGTGGGCGACCAAGGACGCCGTCCTCGCCGCGGCCCTCGACGAGTCGCCCTGGCTGTACGCGGTCGGTCTGGCCGCAGCGGCGCTGTCGGCCGCCTACGCCGGGAAGATGCTCGTGGTCATCTGGCGGCGGGTTCCCGAGGAGGAGCGTGACGCGGTCGATCGGCATCTCGACGAGGAGCAGAAGGGCACCGGGCACGTCGGTGGTCTGGAACGCGCACCGCTGGTCGTGCTGGCTCTCGGCGCTGCTCTGCTGGGCGTCCTGGTGCTGCCGCCGCTCGGCGACACGGTTGTCGGCGCGCTCGGTGAGCAACCGCTCCATCCCTCGCCTGGGGAGATGGTGGCATCCGCCGTGCTCGTGCTTGCCGTGCTGGCGCTCGTGTGGTGGCGCCGGTTGCCCGAGCCACGATGGGCCCGGTCCTGGCTCGGTCTGGACGACGCGGCCCAGGTGCTCGTCGTACGACCGACCCTCGCACTGGCCGCAGCCTTGGCCCGCTTCGACGACCGGGTCCTGGACCGCGGCGTGGCCGCGGCGGCCGCGGCCACGCTCGGGTCCGCGCGGCGGATGGCGGCCTTCGACGACCGGGTACTCGACGGGGCCGTCGAGGCGGCCGCCCGGGGGTCGCTGCGGGCCGCGGAGGTCGCCGCCCGCGACGACGACCGGCGGCTCGACGGTTCGGTCGAGGCGGTTGCCGGCTGGTTCCGCGGCCTCGGCCGCCTGGCCCGGCACCCCCAGTCCGGGCAGCTCCACCAGTACTACATCCAGGCCGCCGCGGTTCTCGCGGCCGGCGTCCTGCTCCTCGTCACGGTGAGGTGAACGTGCTCAGTCTGATCGTCTTCCTGCCCCTGGCCGGGGCGCTTGCGCTCGTCGCGGTGCCGCGGCTCGGCGACAAGGCCGCGCGATGGGCCTGGGTCGCGGTCGCGGCCGCGGACCTTGCGTTGGTGGCTGCGGTCTGGCTGCGCTACGACTCACCGGCCGACGGCGGGCTCGCGTTCGAGGAGCGGGCGCCGTGGATCCCGGGCGTGAACAGCAGCTACCACCTCGGCGTGGACGGTCTCTCGCTGCCGCTGCTTGCGATGACCGCGGTGATCTTCCTGGCCAGTGCGGTCTACGCGCTGCGGGAGACCGACCGACCGCGGAGCCAGGCGGCACTGTTCCTGTTCCTGCAGACTGCGAGCATGGGGCTGTTCGTCTCTGCCGACCTGATCCTGTTCTTCGTCTTCTTCGACCTGTCCATCGTCGGGATGTACTTCGTGATCGCCGGGTGGGGTCACGGCGACGCCGCCCGTTCGGCGTTGAAGTTCTTCCTCTACACCTTCCTCGGGTCCCTGGCGCTGCTCGTCGGCTTCATCGGTCTCTACGTCGCCGCGGACCCGCACACCTTCGACATGGTCGAGCTCACCGAGCAGACGCCGTTGACGGGCTCGGGGATGGCCGGGGGACTGGTGCTGGCCGCGATCCTGCTCGGGCTTGCGGTGAAGACGCCCACGGTGCCGTTCCACACCTGGCTGCCGCCGGCGCACACCGACGCCCCTGCCATCGGGTCCGCCGTCCTCGCCGGCGTCCTGCTGAAGATGGGAACCTACGGCTTCGTGCGGATCGCGATGCCGATGCTGCCGGAGGCGTGGCGTGCGTGGGCGTGGGTGATCGTGGTCGTGGGCATCGTGTCGGTCGTGTACGGCGCCCTGGTGGCCCTCGCACAGAGCGACTTCAAGCGCATGGTCGCCTACACCTCGGTGAACCATATGGGCTACATCGCCCTCGCCGTCGGCGCGGCGGGCATCGTCGCGAGCGACACCGCCGAGGCCCGCTCGGTCGCGGTGACCGGTGCGGTCACCCAGATGGTCAGCCACGGCCTGGTCACGGGCGCGCTGTTCCTGCTTGCCGGTGTCCTGCAGGACCGAGCGGAGACGTACGACATGGGCTCGTTCGGCGGCCTCGCCGGTCCGGCCCCTCGGTTCGCGGCCTTCTTCGCCGTGGGCGCCTTCGCCTCCCTCGGCCTGCCGGGGCTGTCCGGGTTCATCGCGGAGTTCCAGATCTTCACCGGCAGCATCGCTGCGGCACCCGCCACCGCGATCGCGCTGGTCGGCATCCTGGTCACGGCCGCGCTGTTCCTCCGCGCGCTGCAGCGGATCTTCACCGGAGAGACCCGCGGCCGGTCCGCCGGCTTCGGGGACCTCCGTCCGGCGGAGGTGTGGTCGGTCGGGCCGCTGCTCCTCCTGTCGCTGCTGATCGGGGTGCTGCCCCGCCCGCTCCTCGACGTGATCGAGCCGGCGGCCGAAGTGGCCGTCGAGCTGGTCGGCAGGTAGCCCGCGGTGGAGTCCATGGCCATGCGGCCGGCCTTGCTGCTGCCGGAGATCGTCCTGTTCCTCGGTGGCCTGGTCGTGCTGATGAGCGGCTCCTTCCTCGCCCGCGACCGGCAGTGGGTCACCCGTCTGGTGGCGGCGGCCGTGCTCACGACCGCAGTCGTCCTGGCGATTGTGGACCTGCCGGGGCCGGCGCAGGCAGCGATGGAGGGCACCTTCACCGTCGACGTCGCCACGGGTGTCGCGCGAGTGGTCGCCGCCCTCGGCACCTTGATCGTCCTCGCACTCGCCTCCGACGAGATCGCGGGGTCGACACGCGAGAGCGAGACCTACGCGCTGCTGTTGTTCTCAACAACCGGGACGCTGGTCCTCGCCGGAGCCGATGACCTCCTCGTCGTCGCGGTCGGCTTCCTGCTCGCCAGCATCCCGCTCTACGGCCTGATCGGCATCGCCCGCACGCCTCAGGGCGCCGAAGCGGCGATGAAGACCTACCTGCTCGGAGCCCTCTTCGGCATCCTCCTGCTGGTCGGCATCACGCTGCTGTACGGCGTGACCGCGACGACGTCGTACGCCGATCTCGGTGGGCGGCTAGCCGACGCACCGGCAGGAGCGGTCGCCGCCGGCGTCGTAGGGGTCCTGGCGGGGCTGATGTTCAAGGCCGGTGGCGTCCCTGCGCACTTCTGGGTGCCCGATGCCGCACAGGGTGCCGGCGGTGCGGTCGCCGCGTTCCTGACCACCGTGCCCAAGATCGGTGCCCTGCTGGCCGCCTACCGGCTCGTCGCTCTGCTCCCCGACACGCTGGCCTCGCCGTTGCTGGTCGGAGTGCTGGCGGCGGCGAGCATGACGCTGGGAAACCTGGCGGCGTACTGGCAGTCAGACCCGCGGCGTCTGCTCGGCTGGTCGACGGTCAGCCAGGTCGGCTACCTCCTCGTGCCGGTGGCCGTCGCCGGCCACAGCGACCTGGCCCTGCCGTCGCTCTTGCTCTACCTCGCCGGATACACGGTGACGAACCTGGCGGCGTTCGCGGTCACGACGGCCTTTCCCGAGCGCCGCGACCTCGACTCCTACCGCGGCATGGGGCGTGCGCGTCCCTGGCTGGGCGGCGCGCTGGTGGTGGCGCTGCTCGGCCTGGTGGGCACGCCACCCACGGTGGTCTTCGCCGGCAAGCTCACCACCACGGCTGCGGCCTGGGATGGCGGCTACGCCTGGCTGGCCGTGCTGGTCTTCGTCAACACCGTGACCAGCCTCTTCTACTACCTGCGTTGGATCGCCCCTGTCTTCGGTCGCGGCGAGCCACCGGTCCGGACCATGCCCGGTGCGTTCGTGCCGGAACAGTGGTCCGCACCCGTTGCCGTGGCCACGTCCGCGCTGAGCCTGGTGCTCGGTGTGGGGGCAGGGGTGTTGTGGGCGGCGTTCTCGCCGTGAGCAGGTCGCGGGTCCCCGCGCCGATGCCCGCCGGCCGGTCGTGGCAGATGCCCTCGACCCGCCCTAGAGTGCAAGTGCAGCTGCGACGACGAGGAGTGGCATGAGCACGCACGACGACCGGGTCACTGAGTTCCACCGTCTGCACTCCTCGGGCTGTTTCGTGATGCCCAACCCCTGGGACGTCGGCAGCGCACGGGCGCTCGAGCAGCTTGGCTTCCCCGCGTTGGCGACTACCAGTGCCGGCTTCGCCTGGACGCTGGGGCGCCCGGACACCGAGGCGACGCTCGAGCAGGTCCTCGACCACCTCCGGCTGGTCGCCGACGCAGTGCGGGTGCCGGTGAACGCCGACTTCGAGGGCGGCTACGCAGTCGGCCCGGCACAGGTCGCCACGAACGTGAAGCTGGCGGCGCAGACCGGGATCGCCGGCCTGTCGATCGAGGACTCCTCCGGCGATCCGGAGGACCCGCTGCTGGGCTTCGAGCTGGCCGTGGACAGGATCCGAGCCGCACGTCAGGCCATCGACGAGAGCGGGACCGGAGTCCTGCTCACCGGTCGCTCCGAGGGGTTCGTGGCGGGACGCCCCGATATCGACGAGACGGTCCGCCGGTTGCGGGCGTACGCCGATGCCGGTGCGGACTGTCTCTACGCGCCGCGGATCGAGCGCCTGGACCATGTCACTGCGATCGTCTCCGCGGTCGCACCGAAACCGGTCAACCTGCTGGTCAACGCACCGTTCACCACGGTCGGCGAGGCCGCGCAGCTGGGTGTGCGCCGGGTCAGTGTCGGTGGCACCTTGGCACGCACCGCCTGGGGCGGGTTCCTCAGCGCCGCCAAGGAGATCGCCGAGCAGGGCACGTTCACGGCGTTCGAGGACCTGCCCAACGTCGACGCCATCCTCGGCCGATGACCGCGCAGAGCAGGCGCGACGCGACGAACTGCGGAAGGACGTCGTAGTGGGGGAACCGGTCGAGGTCGACGACGGGCGCGTCTGGGAGGACCAGCGGTCCGCCTACGACGCGATGCGAGCCCGGTGTCCGGTGGCGCACGTGGACGGTTCCTGGATGATCCTGGGCCACGCGGAGGTCGTCACCGCCGCCACGGACCCGGAGACCTTCTCGAGCGCGGTCACCGAGCGCCGGGCCATCCCCAACACGCTCGACGGCGCCGAGCACGCCGCCTACCGGGCGGTCGTCGACCGGTTCCTCACACCCGGGAGGGTCGCGCGGGAGGAGCCTCGTTGCCGGGCGCTCGCGGTCGCGATCGTCGACGGGCTTCCGCGCGGCGAGACCGTGAAGACGATCGGGACGGTCGGGGTTCCGTTCGCGGTGCGCGCGCAGTCCACCTGGCTCGGCTGGCCACCGGAGATCGAGCAGGACCTCGTCGACTGGATCCGTGACAACCACGCCGCCACCAGGTCCGGGGACCGCCACCGGACCGCCGAGGTTGCCGAACGGTTCGACCGGATGATCCGTGGCCTGCTGGATGTACGCCGCGGGGCCCCGGCAACCGACGTCACCGGAGAGCTGATGCGCGAGACCGTGCACGGCCGGCCGCTGACCGACGAGGAGATCGTGTCGATCCTGAGGAACTGGACGGCCGGTGACCTCGGCTCGCTGGCCACCTCGATCGGGGTGATCGTGCACTTCCTGGCCGCCACGCCGACGGTGCAGCAGCAGGTGCGTGGTCTCGTGGAAGCGAGGGACACCACGGGCGTCGAGGCGGCCGTGGAGGAGATCCTCCGCATCGACGATCCGTTCGTGTCCAACCGGCGCAGGCTGACCCGGCAGGTCGAGCTCGGCGGGCAGACGATCCCGGAGGGTGTCCGGGTGCTTCTGAACTGGACGTCGGCGAACCGCGATCCGCTGGCCTTCGGGGACCCCGCGCGCTTCGACCCGACGGGCAACGCTGCGGCGAACCTGGTCTTCGGCATCGGACCGCACGTGTGTCCGGGGCGCGCGCTGACCTTGATGGAGCTCCGGGTGATTACCGAGGAGCTCCTGGCCCGCACGGAGTGGATCGAGCCTGCGGTCGACCGGCCCGCCGTGCGCGAGACGCCGCCTGTGGGTGGCTGGGCGCGGGTGCCCGTCGTGCTCAAGTAGCCGGCGTCGCCGCCGTGGCAGCCGCCCGCTGCTCGAGGTCCCGCAGCCCGCGCCGGTGCAGCAGCCAGCCCACGACGACCAGCACGACGCCCGAGGCGAGGAAGCCGAGGTCCCACGACAGCGGGGCGCCGAGGTCGTCGCGCACGTGGTGAATGCCGAGGATCTGGTGGTCCACGACCCCTTCGACGAGGTTGAAGATCCCCCAGCCGGCCAGCACCAGGCCGAAGTGGAAGCTCCAGCTGGGCGCCAGCCGACCCTGCCGCCAGGCCATGATCGCGGTGACGGAGCCGAGGAAGACGAACAGCCAGGTCGCGACGTGGAAGAACCCGTCGGCGAGCGTGTTCACCTCGAGGCCGGCGAGGGTGTCCATCGGGTACTCCTCGACGTGGCTGACCATGTGGTGCCACTGCAGGATCTGGTGCAGCACGATGCCGTCGACGAAGCCGCCGAAGCCGAGCCCGTAGAGCAGGCCGGACGTCTTCGACGGCGGCTTGCCGGTGACCCGGGCCGGGGAGTGGGAGACAGCCATGCGCGAGCCGTACCCGCGAGGCCCGTGACTACACGCGCGGCGGGAGGGGCGGTCGTCCCGCGAGCGGCACGGAGGTGACGGCCCGCAGGAATCCGAGCACCTCTGGGGTGACAGACCGCAGTGCGTCGAGATCGTCGTGCCCGGCATCGGGTACGACGACCAGCCCGGCCGCCGTGCCCGAGGCGGCCCGAAGCAGATGTGCGTCCGACAGCGGCACCGTCGTGTCGGCGTCACCGTGCACCAGCAGCACGGGCGCACGGGTGCTCGCGATGCTCCGAACCGGCGCGAAGTCGTCGTAGCGGTGTCCCACCACCGCCTCGACGTAGCGCAGCGCGACCCGTGCCAGGAGCGAAGGGAGCCCACGGCCGGCCAGTGCGGCCTGCATGAACCGGCCCGGATGCGCCATGGACGAGACGCTGACCACACCCGCGATGCCCGGGTCGCGGCTTGCGGCGAGGAGACATGCCCCGGCGCCGACGGAGTGGCCGAGCAGCGCGATCCGCCGGGGGTCGACGTACGCCTGGTCGCGCAGCCACGCGACCGCCGCCTCGACGTCCTCACCGAAGCGCGGCATGGAGGCGAAGTCGTCGTCGTCACTCCGCCCGTGGCACCGCGCGTCGACGGCGAGCGTGGAGAAGCCCTCTGCAGCGAGCATCCTGGCCACCGGCGTCATGTCGGCCGCACTCGCCCCCCAGCCGTGCATGACGACGACGGCGGGCGACCGTATCTCCTCGGCGGGGAACAACCAGCCCCGCAGCGTGCGGCCGTTGGGGCCGGCGAGGGTGACGTCGATCGCGTCGTGCGGCGCGGTCTGCCACCGGCGCGGCGGCCGACCGAACCGCCGGCGCACCACCTGGCCGGCCCAGCGCCCGGCCCGGACCGAAGCTGCGGCCAGGGCCAGGGCGGTGACGAGCCGGGCCCGTCCGGCGATGTGGTTCAGGAGCCGGTGACGGTCGGGGTCGCCACTTTGACCGTCGTCTCGACGGGCAGCGCCAGGGAGACGGTGACCAGGCAGCCGGCCTCCGCGCTCGCGACCACCTCGCGGAGGGCGTCCTCGTGGCCGGGCTCGGTGGCCGCGTCCACGGTCTGCTCGATCCGGACGAAGCCGAACTTGCCGTCCTCGCGCTTGCCTACGACGCCGACGGCGTTGACGTCCAGGTCGAGCAGGGGCACCTCGGCGTGCTCGGCCTTCGCCGCGATGGTCACCGCGAGGCAGGAGGCCGCCGCGGCGACGAACGCGTCCTCAGGGCTCCACAGGTCGGGGTCGGTGCCCTTGAACTCGGGCGGGGTGGCGATGTCGAGCGGCTGCTTGCCCTCGACGGTCGCAGTGGTACGGCGTCCGCCGTCCCAGGCGACGCCGACCGGGAACCGGAACTCACGTGCCATCTCTATGCCTCCACGTTCTTGTCACGGACTTCCACGGCCGTCACAGGCCGAGGAGCTTGTCGATCTTGGACTTGTCGAAGCCGACGACGGGTCGGCCGTCGATCTCGACGACCGGCACGCCCAGGGGCACGTCGGCGTCGTGAAGACCACGACCCGGTGCGTGCGGGCCGCGTCCGGCTTCTTGAGTCGAGTCTTGCTCATCGTCCCTCCGGTCGCTGACCGCCCCTGACCACGGCGGTCAGTGCCTGGAACTGCTCGGCCAAGGACCCGCAGACCTGCTCGCACAGGTCCAGCGCGGTGGTGTCGGCGATCCGGTAGTACACGTGGTTGCCGTCCTTGCGGCGCGCCAGGATGCCTGCGTCGGTCAGCACGGAGAGCTGCTTGGAGACGTTCTGCTGGCCGGCCGCCAGCGCGTCGGCGAGCTGGGTGACCGAGCGCTCGCCGTCGCGGAGGTGGTCCAGGAGGCGGATCCGGGTCGGTTCGCTGAGCACGCGCAGGCGCCGGGCGATGAGCTCCACGAGCTCCTCGGGGATCGGATGCGGAAGCGCCATACCGCAACTATATCACTGAGTAGTTGTGTAGTTGTCGAGCCGGCTGTGGCGTCCGCGACATCGGACCGCTCGAGGTGTGCGACGAGCAGCACACCTCGACCTTCTCCATCCTCGGCGCCCGAGGTGCTCCGCGCCGTTAGCATCCGAAACCAGGGCGCCCACGCGTGGCGCTGAAGGAGACTCCGATGTCCTCGACCAGCCCCGGCTACTCGATCACGATCCGCGTCGAGGTCCCACCCGGGGTCACCGCGACCACCGCGCTCACGGGCGCGATCGGCTCCGCCGGGGGTGCACTCACCGCGCTCGACGTCGTGGAGAGCCACGAAGAGCGCATGGTCGTCGACGTCACCTGCGACACCACGGGGGAGGAGCACGCCGAGCTGATCACCAAGGCGATCGCGGCGATTCCCGGTGCCGCGGTCCGCAAGGTCAGCGACCGGACCTTCCTGATGCACCTGGGCGGCAAGATCGAGGTGGTGCCGAAGGTGCCGTTGAAGCACCGTGACGACCTCTCGCGCGCCTACACGCCCGGCGTCGCCCGGGTGAGCATGGCCATCGCCGAGCACCCCGAGGACGCGCGCCAGCTGACGATCAAGCGCAACACCGTGGCCGTGGTGACCGACGGCTCGGCCGTCCTGGGGCTCGGCAACATCGGCGCCGCCGCGGCGCTGCCGGTGATGGAGGGCAAGGCGGCGCTGTTCAAGCAGTTCGGCGGTGTCGACGCCTGGCCGGTGTGCCTCGACACCCAGGACACCGAGACCCTGATCGAGATCGTGCGGGCCATGGCCCCGGTCTACGGCGGCATCAACCTCGAGGACATCGCGGCGCCGCGGTGCTTCGAGATCGAGGCCCGGCTGCGCGACCTGCTGGACATCCCGGTGTTCCACGACGACCAGCACGGCACTGCGATCGTGGTGCTCGCTGCGTTGACCAATGCGCTTCGTGTGGTGGGCAAGCGGATGGAGGACCTGCGCATCGTGGTCTCCGGCGTCGGTGCTGCCGGCAACGCGACCATCCGCCTGCTGCACGCGCAGGGGGCGCGGGAGATCATCGGCTGCGGGCGCAACGGGGCCGTCCATGCGGGCCAGGAGGGGCTCGACGAGTTCCGCGGCTGGATCGCCGAGCACACCAACACCGAGCGGCTGGAGGGCTCGTTGAGGGAGGTCCTCGCCGGTGCCGACGCGTTCATCGGGGTGTCCGCGCCGGACCTGTTGACCGGGGCGGACATCGCCACCATGGCACCCGACGCCATCGTCTTCGCGCTGGCCAACCCGGTTCCCGAGGTCGATCCGCGCGCAGCGAGTGAGTACGCCGCGGTCGTGGCCACCGGCAGGTCGGACTACCCGAACCAGATCAACAACGTGCTGGCCTTCCCCGGCTTCTTCCGGGGGCTGCTCGACGCCGGAGTCTCGAAGATCACCGACGAGATGATGATCGCGGCCGCCACCGCAATCGCGGACACGGTCGAGGACGAGCAGCTCAATGCGCACTTCATCGTGCCCAGCGTCTTCGACGCCAGGGTCGCCCCTGCCGTGGCTGCTGCGATCCGGGCGACGGTGGCTCCTGCACGATGACGGAGGGCCCTCGGGAAGTCGGTCGCTACGACCCCTGCATCGAGGACCTTCGCCCCCACAGCACGAGCTCTGTCCGACCGAGAATCGATATGTCAGGACAAACCGTCGAGCAGGGGAGGGGGTGGATGGAGATGCTGACCGTCCTCGCGTTCGCCTGTGGAGGCGGCGCTGTCATCGCCGGGATCGGCTGGGCGACCTGGGGCCGCTGGACCCAGGTCTGAGCCGTATCCGACGTCACACGCCAGCTCGGTCAAGACCCGGGCTGGCGTTGCCGATGTTGAGGGCCGTGAACATCCTGGTCAGTCTCGGCTACACCGCTCTCAGTGCCATCGCCTTTCTCGTCACGCTCCTCCTCGGCCCCAACGACCGGGCCGCCGAGGTGATCTGGGAGACCAAGCGCGACCTGATGCGTCGCTGACCCCGGCTGCTGCCCACCCCGGCAAGACGGTTCGGGCTACCGGGAGTAGCCCGAACGGGTGGTTTGCTCAACGACCTCTGCGAAACCCCGACAGAATCGGACATTCCGGCCGTCTCAACGGGTGAGGATCGAGCCCAGAGGCTCAGACCACGGGGAGATGGCGATGATGACGAAGAAGACCGCAAGCATGGTGCGTGGTTCGCTGCCGCAGGGCGCGACGCGACGGCCGGCCTCGGCGGGCAAGTGCCGCTGCGGGCAGGACCTCGACGTGTCGTCGCGGGCGCACTGCCCCCGGTGCGGCAGCACCGTCCGCGCGAGCTGACGCTCAGGACGTAGGTGCTGCGAGGCCCGGCGGCGTCGCGTGCCTCCTGCTCGTTGAGGGTCTCCACCTCGAGCAGCCGTGACGCGAGGCGGTCCAGGTGCTCCCGGTGCTCGCGCAGGGTGTCCAGCGCCTTGGCGTAGCACTCCTCGACGACCCGACGCACCTCGGCGTCCACCAGCTCGCGGGTCGCGGCGGCCGCCCCGCCGGCGTCGAAGATGGTCTGCTCCTGTCCCGGAGGCGGGAGCACCGCGATCGGTCCGACGGCCGGCGACATGCCCCATCGGCCCACCATCTGACGGGCGATCTGCGTGACCGTGTCCAGGTCGGACTCGGCACCGGTGGTGAAGTCGCCGAACCTCGCCATGACTCCGGCCCGGTCGACGTCCCTGACCACGAGCAGCCGCACCCCGCAGGAGATGTCGAAGCCGACGCCGCCGGGGGAGACCACGCCGCCGGCCTCGATGTCGGTCGCCGCCACGCCACCGATCGGGAACCCGTAGCCCCAGTGCACGTCGGGCATGGCGAAGGAGGCGCGCACGATGCCGGGCAGCGTCGCCACGTCGGCCACCTGGACCAGGGACGGGTCGCCGTTCAGGTCCGGCACCAGGTCGTGGGAGGCCTAGACGATCCCGGGCACACGCATCGCGCCTTCCTGCACGATCCGGAATCGGTAGGGCGTCTCCTCGATGATCTGCATGACGGGGGCGGCCGCCCGGGCGCGACGGACGGAGCGACCGCTGCTCTCATTCTGCGCCGGCCGACTCGTGCGGCGACAGGTCCGCGCGCCTCCGGCCGGCTGGGGCCTTGGACCCGCTCGTGGCGTTCCGGGCGAACCGCCGGCGGATATGGTTACGTGTCGTCGGGCAAGGACATGCAGCGAGGAGAGTCGTGGAAGAGCAGGGCGCGGTTGCCTCGCGTGGCGAGCGCGTCTGGACCATCCCGAACATCATCAGCCTGGTCCGCCTGGCCGGGGTACCGCTGTTCCTGTGGCTCGTGCTCGGTCCCGAGGCGGACGGTTGGGCCCTCGGCGTGCTCATGCTCTCCGGGGTCACCGACTGGCTCGACGGCTACCTCGCACGGCGGTTGGGACAGACCTCCCAGCTCGGGCAGATCCTCGACCCGGTCGCCGACCGGCTCTACATCCTCGCCGTCGTCGTCGGCCTCGCGTTCCGCGACATCATCCCGTGGTGGCTCGCCGTACTGCTCCCGGCGCGAGACCTGCTGCTGTGGGGCCTGGTGCCGTTCCTGCGCACGCGTGGCTACCACGCGCTGCCGGTGCACTTCCTCGGCAAGGCGGCCACCGCGAACCTGCTCTACGCCTTCCCCCTGCTGCTCCTCGGTGATGGGGAGGGCGTGGTGGCGACCTTGGCGCAGGTGTTCGGCTGGGCCTTCGCGATCTGGGGGACCGGCCTGTACTGGTGGGCGGGACTGCTCTACGCCTGGCAGGTGCGCAAGCTCCTGGCGGACCGGGACAGAAGGGCGCCGAATCTCGATGGCGGCTGAGCAGAAGACCGGCGTGCCCGACCAGGTGCTGATGCCCCTGCTCGACTACGTCACCGCGCACTCGATGGACGAGGACTACGCGCACGTGGCCCGGCGCGCGGAGGAGGACGGTGCCGGCGACCGGCAGTCACCGCTCAGGCCAGGGCTGGCCGCCCTCGTGGTGATGGGCCTGTTCGGCGTCCTGGTCACCACCGCCGCGGTGCAGACCGCCCGCAACGCCGACGACGACTCCAGCAGCAGGGAGTCGCTGATCACCCAGATCAACGCCCGCTCCGCCCAGGTGGACGCCCGGCGCGAGCGCGTGGCGAACCTGCGCGCGGAGATCGAGTCGCTGCAGAGCACCTTCCTCGACACCACGGCCCGCGGGCGGGCGCTCTCGGCGCGGCTCGACCGGCTCGGCGGGCTGACCGGTGCGGTCTCCGTGACCGGGCCCGGGGTGAAGGTGGTCGTGGACGACGCACCCGACGCGGTCAGCGACGTCGAGCGGGTGCTCGACAAGGACCTGCAGAAGCTCGTCAACGCGCTGTGGGCCTCGGGTGCGGAGGCGATCTCGATCAACGGGCAGCGGTTGACGGCGCTCTCGACGATCCGGACCGCCGGGTCCGCGATCACGGTCAACTTCGTCTCCCTGTCCCGCCCCTACACCGTGCTGGCGGTGGGGGACCCCGATACGATGCCGGCACGGTTCGTCGAGACCGAGCACGGACAGGACTGGCTCGATCTCCGATCGGTCAACCGACTGCAGTTCGCCATGACCGAGGAGGCGTCCCTACGCCTGCCGGCCGCGCCGGCTCGGCGGCTCAACCTCCGTCACGTCACCCAGGGAGAGACACGATGATCGCTGGCCTCGGGCTCCTGGTCGGGGTCGTCCTCGGGTTGATGCTGCAGCCGGAGGTGCCCCTGTGGCTCGAGCCCTACCTGCCGATCGCCGTGGTCGCGGCGCTCGACGCGGTCTTCGGTGCACTCCGGGCGTTCCTCGACGGCATCTTCGACGACAAGGTGTTCGTGATCTCGTTCATCAGCAACGTGCTGATCGCGGCCCTGATCGTCTACCTCGGTGACAAGCTCGGCGTGGGCGGGCAGCTCTCCACCGGCGTCATCGTCGTGCTCGGCATCCGCATCTTCTCCAACGTCGCGGCCATCCGCCGTCACATCTTCCATGCCTGAGGAGTCCGAGGTGAGCACCTCTCCGGGACGCGACCGCCTGGTCGCGGCGCTGAAGCGTCCGAGCTCGCGGGGACAGATCACCGCGGCCGTGCTGCTCGCGGTCGTCGGGTTCGCGAGCGTCGTCCAGGTGCAGTCCAACGAGCGCGACAACGACTACGAAGGCATGCGTGAGGAGGACCTCGTCCAGCTGCTCAACTCGCTGGCCAGCGCCTCCCAGCGCACCGAGAACGACATCGCCCAGCTGGAGCAGACCCGGGCCTCGCTGCGCAGCGACACCGACAGCCGGCGGGCCGCCCTCGAGCAGGCGCGGGAGCGGGCCAACGTGCTCGGGATCCTGGCCGGCGAGCTCCCGGCGGTGGGCCAGGGCATCGTGGTCACCGTCGAGGACCCCGAGGGCAAGGTCGGCATCGACCAGATGCTCAACGGGATCGAGGAGCTGCGCGACGCCGGGGCGGAGGCGATCGAGATCAACAACACGGTCCGGGTCGTCGCGCAGACCGCGCTCGAGGACGGCGAGGACGGGATCGTCGTGGACGGCACCGAGCTGGCCGCGCCGTACACCCTGGAGGTGATCGGCGATCCCAAGACCCTGGCCGGTGCGCTGAACATCTACGGCGGCTTCGTCGAGGACATCGAGGACCCCAACACCATCGGCGGCGACGTCGTGATCGAGGAGAGCTCCAGCGTCGAGGTCGCCACCCTGGTGGAGCCGCGCGAGCCGGAGTACGCCGAGCCGACCGACACGGAGTAGCCTGCAGCCGTCCGCAACCGCGGTCAGCGACCACACCGACGAGGAGTGCCGTGTACCCCGAGGACCTCAAGTACAGCAGCGAGCACGAGTGGGTGCGCAGCCCCGGTGAGACCGAGGGCTCGGTCCGCATCGGCATCACGCACTACGCCCAGGATGCGCTCGGCGACATCGTCTTCGTCTCGCTCCCTGAGGTCGGTGCCGAGATCGCCGCCGGCGACACCGTGGGCGAGCTCGAGTCGACCAAGTCGGTCAGCGACATCTACGCACCGGTCGGCGGCAAGGTGGTCGCGCGCAACGAGGCCCTCGACGGCTCGCCCGAGCTGGTCAACTCCGACCCGTACGGCGAGGGCTGGTTGTTCGAGGTCACCGGCGCGGCCCAGGCCGACCTCGACGCGCTGCTGGACGCCGCCGGCTACCAGGCGAGCCTGGAGTCCTGAGTCGTACGCCGGTCGGCGCAATCGGACTTGATCGGCACCGTGTGACTGATAGGTTCGGGGAACCATCAACCTCGACTACTCGTTGAGGGTTGAGGCCAATGCCAACGGGAGGCTGAACATGCCGTTCTGCACCGAGTGCGGACACCGGAACCCAGACGACGCGCGATTCTGCTCCCAGTGCGGGAAGCGGCTCGAGACGGCCGCACCGGCGGGGGACCAGGAGACGCCCGGCGAGACCACCGCGACGATCACCTTCGGCGCACCGGCCAAGCCGGAGGGCGCCGAGGAGCGTGCCGCGCTCAACGAGGCCGACGCGGCCGCGGTCGACGCCCTGCCCGCCGGCAGCGCGCTGCTCGTGGTGCAGCGGGGTCCGAGTGCCGGCAGCCGCTTCCTGCTCGACACCGATGTCGTCGGCGCCGGTCGCCACCCGGAGAGCGAGATCTTCCTCGACGACGTGACCGTCTCCCGTCGGCACGCCGAGTTCCGTCGTGGCCCGGGCGGCTACCGTGTCGCCGACGTAGGCAGCCTCAACGGGACCTACGTCAACCGCGACCGGATCGACGAGGTCGAGCTCCAGAACGGGGACGAGGTCCAGATCGGCAAGTACCGACTGGTGTACTTCGCCAGCCACGCAGGAGCGGGCAAGTCGCAGTGAGCCAGGCGGCGTCGTCGCGGGCCCGGATGAGCATCGGGGAGGTGCTCTCGCTGCTCCGGGCCGACTTCCCCGAAGTCAGCATCTCCAAGATCCGGTTCCTTGAGGCCGAGGGGCTGATCGAGCCCGAACGGACGCCGTCGGGCTACCGGAAGTTCTCCCACCGCGACGTCGAGCGGCTGCGCTACGTGCTGACCAGCCAGCGGGAGCACTACCTGCCGCTGAAGGTGATCAAGGAGCACCTCGACGCGATCGACCGGGGCCTCGAGCCGCCGGCCGTTGCCGGTGCGGGTCCGCAGGTCCCGCGCGTGGTCCTGGCCGGTGACGGCTACCCGGCGCCCGACACGTTCGCCCGTGAGGCGTCCGAGCTACGGCTGTCGCGGGCAGAGCTGCTCTCCGGTGCAGAGGTCGACGAGGACTTCCTCGAGCAGCTCGAGACCTTCGGTCTGGTGAAGCGGCGGCCCGGCGCCCACCACTACGACGGCGAGGCACTGGTGATCGCCAAGGCCGCCGGGGAGCTGGCCGCCTTCGGTCTGGAGCCGCGGCACCTGCGGGCGTTCAAGACCGCCGCGGACCGCGAGGTCGGCCTGGTGGAGCAGGTGGTCTCGCCGCTGCGGCGTGGTCGCGACGCCGGAGCCCAGGCCCGTGCCGACGACGCGATCGCCCAGATCGCGGCCCTGTCCGTGCGGCTGCACGCGACCCTGGTGCGGGCCGGACTTCGTTCCTCGCGCTGAGGACCGGAACGTCTCCCGGGCGGCGCTCCGGCTCGGCTCCGATGGTCGTTTCCCAGCCTGGCGGGGCTTGTGGCGCGGAGTAGGCTGAGCACGTGCGAGAAGTCGACGTGATCGGTGTCCGGGTCGAGATGCCCTCGAACCAGCCCATCGTCCTGCTCCGGGAGGTCGCCGGCGACCGGTACCTCCCGATCTGGATCGGTGCGGTCGAGGCGACCGCGATCGCCTTCGCCCAGCAGGGCGTCGTGCCGCCGCGGCCGTTGACCCACGACCTGATGAAGGAGCTCATCTCCGCCACGGGCAACGACCTCGCCGAGGTGCGGATCACCGAGATGCGCGACGGCGTGTTCTACGCGTTGCTGGTGCTGGAGTCCGGGGTGGAGATCAGTGCCCGTCCCTCCGACTCCATCGCGTTGGCCCTGCGCACGGGGTCGAAGATCGTGTGCGCCGACGAGGTGCTCGCCGAGGCCGGGCTGGCCGTCCCCGACGAGCAGGAGGACGAGGTGGAGAAGTTCCGCGAGTTCCTCGACCACGTGTCCCCGGAGGACTTCGAGAGCCACTGAACCCTCAACCTCTAGTTGAGGTTTGCGACACGCCGGACGAGCGTGTCCGTTGTCGTTGACCGACGCCCGGCGGGCGCCTACCTTGGTGATGTCTCCGTTGTAACTCCACCGTTGTGCTCCACCCGGGCGCGATGGCTTCCCCCTTCAGGAGTTGCATGCACCACGGAGCGGACGACGGAGGTTCACGTGACCAGGAACGGCGACGAGGCTGCCAAGACAGCTGACGACACCGCTGCCGAGAGGGCTGCCGCCGCTGCCGACGAGCAGGGCCTCCTGTTCGACGACGACGTCTCACCGCTGCCGCAGGACGCCGGCTACCGCGGCCCGACGGCCTGCAACGCAGCCGGGATCACCTACCGCCAGCTCGACTACTGGGCGCGCACCGGCCTGGTCGAGCCCAGCGTGCGCGGGGCCTCCGGCTCCGGCACGCAGCGCCTCTACTCCTTCCGCGACATCCTGCTGCTGAAGGTGATCAAGCGGCTCCTGGACGCCGGCATCTCGCTGCAGCAGATCCGCACCGCGGTGCACCACCTGCGCGCCCGCGGCACCGACGACCTGACCCGCGTCACCTTGATGAGCGATGGCGCCAGCGTCTACGAGTGCACCAGCAACGACGAGGTGATCGACCTGCTGCAGGGCGGTCAGGGTGTCTTCGGGATCGCGATCGGCGGCGTCTGGCGCGAGATCGAGGGTTCGCTGGCCGAGCTTCCCAGCGAGCGTGCGGTCACCGAGGGCAGCACCTCCGACGAGCTCGCCGCACGTCGCCGCGCCCGGCAGGTCGGCTGACCGGCACCCCCACGACTCTCGCACGCGCCCGGCCCCGTCGTGGGGCCGGGCGCGTGGCGTCTCGGGTGGTAGCGTGTCCGTGCTGACGAAACCGCACGGGAGAGTCTCCGTCGGGTGACCGGTTGCGGTCCTCGTTGCGGAGCGCCGAAGGGGCAAACCTCCCCGGAACCTCTCAGGCGCCAGGACCGTGCGGACGAGGCAACTCTGGACGGATCGGCCCGGCCGGTTCCACAGAGGGGGAGGCGACCCGCCAACGCCGTCACTGGGAGCCTCTGTGTCCGACCAGCCCACCTTGTCCGAGCTCGACGCCCTCGCCCCGTTCGTGGACCGCCACATCGGTCCGGGCCAGGCCGAGCAGGCCCGGATGCTGGCCGCGCTCGGGTTCTCCTCCCTGCCGGAGCTGATGGACGCAGCGGTGCCCGGCGGCATCCGCACCCCCTCGAGCCTGGACCTGCCGGCCGCGTCAGGGGAGGCCGAGGCCGCCCGCGTGGCGCGTGAGCTGGCCGCCCGCAACAACCCGCTCGCGCCGATGATCGGCCTCGGCTACCACGGCACGTTCACGCCACCGGTGGTGCGCCGCAACGTCCTGGAGGACCCGAGCTGGTACACCGCCTACACGCCCTACCAGCCCGAGATCTCCCAGGGCCGGCTCGAGGCGCTGTTGAACTTCCAGACCATGGTCGGTGACCTGACCGGTCTGCCCACGGCCAACGCGTCGCTGCTGGACGAGGGCACGGCGGCCGCGGAGGCGATGACGCTGGTGCGCCGCGCGAACCGCAACGCCGAGGGCCGGTTCGTGGTCGACGCGGACGCGTTGCCGCAGACGATCGCGGTCGTGGAGACCCGGGCCCGCGCGATGGGGATCGAGGTCGAGGTCGCCGAGCTCGCCGATGGCCTGCCCGACGGACCGATCAGTGGCGTCCTGGTGCAGTACCCCGGAGCGAGCGGCCGGATCCTCGACCCCCGGCCGGTGATCGAGGCCGCTCACGAGCGCGGGGCGATGGCGGTGGTCGCCGCCGACCTGCTCGCCCTGACCCTGCTGGAGTCGCCGGGTGCGATGGGCGCCGACGTGGTGGTCGGCTCCACCCAGCGGTTCGGGGTGCCGCTGTTCTACGGCGGCCCGCACGCCGGCTACATGTCGGTGCGGGCGGGCATCGAGCGTCACCTGCCCGGCCGGCTGGTCGGGGTCTCGGTCGATGCCGAGGGGCGTCCGGCCTACCGCCTCGCGCTGCAGACCCGCGAGCAGCACATCCGCCGCGACAAGGCGACCTCCAACATCTGCACCGCCCAGGTCCTGCTCGCCGTGGTCGCCTCGATGTACGCCGTCTACCACGGCCCCGACGGCCTCCGGACCATCGCGCGACGCACCCACCGCTACGCCGCCGTCCTCGCGCAGGCGCTCACCGACGCGGGTCACCCGCCGGTCCACGACAGCTTCTTCGACACCCTGCTGGTGCCGGTCGAGGGACGGGCGGCCGCAGTCGTGTCCGCCGCCCGAGACGCTGGCGTCCACCTGCGCCTCGTGGACGCCGACCACGTCGGTGTCTCGACGTCGGAGACCACGGCTCGCAGCCACCTCGAGGCGGTGCTCGCGGCGTTCGGCGCCGACGGCGTCGACGTCGATGCGGTCGACCGCCGTACCTCCGACGCGGTGCCCGAGGGGCTGCGGCGCACCACGGAGTTCCTCACCCACGAGGTCTTCCACAGCCACCGCTCCGAGACCGCGATGCTGCGCTACCTCCGGCGGCTGTCGGCGCGCGACTACGCCCTGGACCGCGGGATGATCCCGCTCGGCTCCTGCACGATGAAGCTCAACGCCACCACCGAGATGGAGCCGATCAGCCTGCCCGGCTTCGCGGACCTGCACCCGTTCGCCCCTGCGGAGGACGCGGCCGGGTATCGGGAGATGATCGCCGAGCTCGAGGGCTGGCTGGCCGAGGTGACCGGCTACGACCGGGTCTCGATCCAGCCCAACGCCGGGTCCCAGGGCGAGCTCGCTGGGCTGCTCGCGATCCGTGCCTACCAGATCGCCCGCGGTGAGCAGGGCCGCGACGTCTGCCTGATCCCGTCGTCAGCACACGGCACGAATGCCGCGTCGGCGGTGATGGCGGGGATGCGCGTGGTCGTGGTCAAGGCCGCCGAGGACGGCTCGGTGGACCTCGACGACCTGCGCGCGCAGTGCGAGGCGCACCGGGACGACCTGGCCGCGATCATGGTGACCTACCCCTCGACGCACGGGGCGTTCGAGGACGGCATCACCGAGCTGTGCCGGGTCGTGCACGACCACGGCGGGCAGGTGTACGTCGACGGGGCCAACCTCAACGCTCTGCTCGGCTACGCGAAGCCGGGGGAGTTCGGTGGCGACGTCTCCCACCTCAACCTGCACAAGACCTTCTGCATCCCGCATGGCGGTGGGGGGCCAGGAGTGGGTCCGGTCGCGGTGCGCGAGCACCTCGCGCCGTACCTGCCGAGCCACCCGATGCACCCGGAGCCGGAGAAGCGGGAGGGGATCGGGCCGATCAGCGCAGCGCCGTACGGCTCGGCCGGGATCCTGCCGATCTCGTGGACCTACGTGCGGATGATGGGCGCCGAAGGGCTGACCCGCGCCACCGCGGTGGCCGTGCTCTCGGCCAACTACATCGCGCACCGGCTGCGCGAGCACTACCCGGTGCTGTACCGGGGCCACAACGGCCTCGTCGCCCACGAGTGCATCCTCGACCTGCGGCCGATGACGAAGGCCACCGGCGTCACCGTGGACGACGTGGCGAAACGCCTTGTCGACTACGGCTTCCACGCGCCGACGATGAGCTTCCCGGTCGCAGGGACGCTGATGGTCGAGCCGACCGAGAGCGAGGACCTCGCCGAGCTCGACAGGTTCTGCGACGCGATGATCGCGATCCGCAGGGAGGCCGACCGGGTCGGTGCGGGGGACTGGACCGCGGAGGGCTCTCCGCTGCGCGGCGCCCCGCACACCGCTGCGGTGCTCACCGGCGAGTGGGACCGGGAGTACACCCGCGACGAGGCGGTGTTCCCGACCGGCCCGGACCCGGACAAGTACTGGCCGCCGGTGGCGCGGATCGACCAGGCGTACGGCGACCGGCACCTGGTGTGCACCTGCCCGTCGCCGGAAGCCTTCGCCACCTCATGACGGTCGCCGACCTGACCGGACGCCGGCTCCAGGCCGTCGTCGCCGCCGAGCAGCGTGCGGGGCGGCTGCCGTCCCTGGTGGCCGGCGTGGTGCGCGACGGTGAGCTCGCCTGGTCCGGCACCCATGGCCACCACACCGGCGGTCCGGCCCCGGGCCCCGACCTGCAGTACCGGATCGGGTCGCTGACCAAGACGATGACCGCGGTGCTGGTCCTGCAGCTGCGGGACGAAGGTCGACTGCGCCTGTCCGACCCGCTCGGCGCCCACCTGCCCGGTGTGGGCTACGGCGACCGCACCATCCGGCAGCTGCTCGCGCACACCTCGGGCATGCAGTCGGAGCCGTCCGGATCCTGGTGGGAGCGCAGCCCGGGCGTCGGGTTCGACGAGCTTGCGGCCGGCGTGGACGACAAGGCCGCACCGTTCGAGCCGGGTGCGACCTACCACTACACGAACCTCGCCTACGGGCTGCTGGGCGAGCTGGTCGCCCGGCTGCGTGGCGAGAGCTGGTCGGACCTCGTGCGCGCGCGGATCCTGCAGCCGCTCGGGATGGAGCGCACGTCCTACCTGCCGGCGTCTCCCGCGGCGACCGGCTACAGCGTGCACCACTTCGCCGGCACGCTGACCGAGGAGCCCGCCCAGGACACCGGCGCGATGGCTGCGGCAGGCCAGCTGTGGAGCACGCTCGCCGACCTCGCCCGCTACGCCGAGTTCCTGCGCGCGGGTCACCCCGACGTGCTCGCGCCGTCCACGCTGGAGGAGATGTCCACGCCGCAGGGCGGGTCGCTCGCCGGCGGGCTCAGCGGTGGCTACGGTCTCGGCCTCCGCCTGGTGTCGGGAGGGTCGGGCACGCTCGTGGGCCACACCGGCTCGATGCCGGGGTTCCTGGCCGGCCTGTTCGTGGACCGGGTACGCCGGACGGCGGCGGTCTGTCTCGCGAACGCGACGACCGGCCTGCGCTGCGAGGGGCTGCCGGTCGAGCTGCTCGACGTCCTCGAACGGACCGAGCCGACCGTCGTACCCGCGTGGCTGCCGAGTCCGGACGTGCCGGATGCCGTCGCCGAGCTCCTCGGCGTCTGGCACTGGGGCAACACCGGCTACGGGTTCGCCTGGGACGGTGAGCAGGTCGTGGTCAGCACGCTGGCCGGCGGCACCGTCAGTGGGAGGTTCCGACCGGCAGAGGGCGGCACCTTCGTCGGCACCGCCGGCTACCACCACGGCGAGGTGCTGCGCGTGGTCCGGGACCCGGACGACACCGTGAACCACCTGGTGTGCGCCACCTTCGTCTACACCCGGGTGCCCTACGACCCGGGCGCACCCATACCCGGCGGGGCTCCCGGTCGGTGAGCAGCCGGGTCCGACCGTGCCGGGACCGGGGAAATGGAACCGGTCAGTTCGCCTGGCTGACGCTTGACATGTTGAAGTCGGGCACGCGCAGCGCCGGCATCGCGGTGCGGGAGAAGTAGTCGCCCCACTCCCGCGAGAACGCCGGCACGGTCGCCGAGGCGTGCGAGAGCCGGCCGAGCAGGTCGACCGGGCTCTCGTTGAAGCGGAAGTTGTTGACCGCGCCGGTCACCTCGCCGTTCTCCACGAGGTACACCCCGTCGCGGGTGAGCCCGGTCAGCAACAGGGTCTGCGGGTCGACCACGCGGATGTACCACAGACAGGTCAGCAGGAGCCCGCGCTCGGTGTCACCGACGAGGGCGTCGAGGGACCCCTGGGCGCCGTCGACACCGAGCACGAGGTTGTCGACGGCAGGGGTGACCGGCTGCCCGGTCATCGCGGCCGAGTGCCGGGTCTGCAGCAGCGCCTGGAGGGTGCCGTCCTTGATCCAGTCGGTGCGCGACAGCGGCAGGCCGTTGTCGAAGACGCTGCTGGTGTTGCTGCTCGAGGAGGCGGTGACGAACGGCGCCGCCTGCAGCCCGTCGTACGCCGGGTCGGAGAAGAGCTGGACCGGCCGCTGGGAGAGGCGGTCGCCGATCCGGGTGCCGCCACCGGGCCGGGAGAACACCGACTGGCCCTCGTGTGCCTCGCGCGCGGATGCGCTCCAGTAGGCGTAGATCATCAGGTCCGCCACCGCCGTGGGCGGCAGGATCGTGTCGTAGCGCCCGGCGGGGAGGTCGACCCGGCGGCTCGCCCACGACAGCCGTTGTGCCAGCTCCTGGTCGAGGGCGAGCGCGTCGACGTCCTTGAAGTCGCGCGTCGCGCCTCCGACCCAGGCGCTGCTGGACAGGTCGGTCGGCTTGCCCGTGAAGCCGTAGTGCCCGGTCGGCTGCACGTGACGGAGCCGCAACCCGGTGCTCGAGGCGAGGTAGGTCGTGGTCATCTCGTGGTCGACGAACCCGTAGAGCACCCGGTCCTCGGCGGTGGCCTTGCGGAACGCCTCGCCCAGTGCAGGGGCGAAGTCCTCGTAGACCTCGATCGAGGTGCGCTCGGGCTCGTCGAACCAGTCCGCGGCGGCCTCACCGGCGACGAGCTCGGCTGCGTCCTCGGCGGGCGTGCTGGCGCGGGCGGCAGCGTCGGCCGCCTCGACCAGAGCGGTGACCTGTTCGCGGGACGAGGCACTGCCGCTGACCGAGCCGGTCGCGGTGCCCTCACCGGCACCGGCGAACGAGATCACGGTCATCGAGACGTTGTGCATGACGCCGTTGGTGGTCAGCGTGTTGTTGGCCCAGCGCAGGTTGGCGGACGTCGTGTCGTTGAGGATCACGATGCAGCTGTCGGCGCGGGAGACCTTCAGGGCGTGCTCGACGAGGTCCTGGGGGGTGGGGGCGGTCATGACTCTCCTCAGTCCTGGGCGCCGGCTTCGGCGGCGGTGTTGAGCACGCGTACGTCGCGGAACAGGGCCGTCGGGCAGCCGTGGGAGACCGACGCGACCTGGCCGGGCTGGGCCTTGCCGCAGTTGAAGGCGCCACCGAGCTCCCAGGTCTGCGGCCCTCCCACGGCCTCCATGGAGTTCCAGAAGTCGGTGGTCGTGGCCTGGTAGGCGACGTCGCGCAGCTGGCCGGCGAGGCGACCGTTCTCGATCTTGTAGAAGCGCTGTCCGGTGAACTGGAAGTTGTAGCGCTGCATGTCGATGCTCCAGGAGTTGTCCCCGACGACGTAGATCCCGCGCTCGACCTGGGAGATCAGCCCGTCGGTGTCGGGTCCGTCGGCTGCCGGCTGCAGGGAGACGTTGGCCATCCGCTGGATCGGGATGTGGCCGGGGGAGTCGGCGTAGGCGCAGCCGTTGGAGCGTTCGAGGCCCATCAGGTGCGCGGTGGGCCGGTCGAGCTGGTAGCCGACCAGGACCCCGTCACGGATGATGTCCCAGCTCTGGGTCTGCACACCTTCGTCGTCGTAGCCGATGGTGGCCAGCCCGTGCTCGATCGTCCGGTCGCCGGTGACGTGCATGATCTTCGAGCCGTACTGCAGAGTGCCCAGGTTGTCGGGGGTGGCGAACGACGTGCCGGCGTAGTTGGCCTCGTAGCCCAGGGCTCGGTCCAGCTCGGTCGCGTGGCCGATCGACTCGTGGATGGTCAGCCAGAGGTTCGAGGGGTGGATCACCAGGTCGTACTGGCCCGGGTCGACCGAGGGCGCCCCGAGCTTCTCGGCGAGAAGCTCGGGCAGCTCGGCGAGCTCGGCGGCCCAGTCGCGCACGCCGCCGACGATGTACTCCCACCCGCGGCCGGCGGGCGGCGCGATCGTGCGCATCGAGTCGAACCGGCCGCTGGCCTCGTCGGTGCCGTAGACCTCGAACTCGGGCTCGACCCGGACCCGTTGCTGGGTGGTCGACGTGCCGCTGAGGTCGGCATAGAACTTGTTCTCCACCACCTGGCGGAGCAGCCCGCTGGAGTGCGCGACGGCCTTGCCCTCCAGCAGCCCGGCCGACCACCCGGCGAGCAGCTCGGCCTTCTCCGACAGCGGCACCGACAGCGGGTCGATCTCGTAGCTGGAGACCCACTCGACGTCGGCGTGGACCGGCTCGGCGGCCAGGCCGACCGGCCGGGTGGTCATCGCCGCGGCCACCTGCGCGGTGCGGACGGCGGTCTCGGCGACCTGGACGGCCGACTCGGGCGTCAGCACGACGCCGGAGGCGAACCCCCAGGCACCGTTGAGGATCACCCGGACCGCGAAGCCGAGGTCCTCGGTGTCCTCGGCACCCTGGAGGTGACCGTCGCGGACGCGGATGTCCTGGTAGCGCACGCGCTCGAACCGGAAGTCGGCGTGACTGACGTTGAAGTCCCTGGCCCGGGCGAGGGCGGCGTCGGCGAGCCGACGGTAGGGCAGCGCGGTGAACGCCGGGTCGATGCTGTGGGGCACGGGTGCTCCTGAGGTCATGACAGTGAGGCTATGTGGTCGGGGTCAGGGGCGTCACGGGGGATACCCGCCGCGGCGCGGAGCATTCAGGTCTCGCCCTCGACCTCCTGAGCCTCGCGGAGTGTGGCGTCCTCGGCCATCCAGTCCGCAGGCAGCACGTCGAAGCCCGCGTCACGGGCCGAGGCCAGCACCTGCGGGTCGTCGTCGACGAGGACCACGACGGGCTGCTGCTCGGCGAGGCGGCGAAGTACCTCCACCTTGACCTGCCTGGCCGGGCGCCGGTCGCCCATGGGGCGCAGCAGCAGCTCTCCTGCCGGCAGCCGGTGCTGCTTCAGCCAGTCGAGGGTGTCGGCGCGGTAGCGCTCGGGGCGGCCCGAGAGGTACACGACGTCGTAGACCTCGGCCAGGCGGGTGGCGACCTCGTGCCCCTCCGGCAGGAGTGGGTCGTCGGCCGCCGCGGCGAAGAAGGCGTCCCAGTCCTTGGCGGCCGCGTGCAGGTGGTGCAGCCGGTGCCGCACGTCGGCCAGCACCCCGTCGATGTCGATGACCGCGGTCATCCGGCCCTGTGCCATCAGCCGACCGCCGTGCGGACCACGACGACCGAGCCGGTCCTGGCCTTCTCCACGTGGAGCTGGGTGGGGATCCGGTTGCGCAGCTCGCTCACGTGGCTGACCACCCCGACGCAGCGTCCGCCGGAGCGGAGGTCGTCGAGCCGGTCCATCACGTCGTCGAGGGTGTCGGGGTCGAGGCTGCCGAACCCCTCGTCGATGAACAGGGTGAGGATCTCGGTGCCACCGGCCTCCTGGGTCACCACGTCTGCCAGGCCGAGAGCCAGCGCGAGCGAGACCACGAAGGTCTCGCCGCCGGACAGCGTGGCCGGGTCGCGGACGTCGCCGGTCCACTGGTCGACCACCTCCAGCCCCAGCCCCGCCTGAGCGCCCTTGCGCGCAGCCCGGCCGGTGCGTTGCAGCAGGTAGCGCTGGTCGCGCATGTGGGCCAGGCGTTCGTTGGCAGCCGCGACCACCTGGTCGAGGCGGGTGGCGAGGACGTAGGCGGAGAGCCGCATCTGCAGCTGGTTGTCGGCACCCATCCCGCGGACGAGCTTCGACATGGAGTCGGCGCGCAGGTGCTCCTCGCGCAGCGGCGTCCAGGTGGAGAGGGCCACCTCCAGACGCGATCGGTGCCTGGCCAGGGCCTCGACCGCCTCCTCGTGGGAGTGCCGCAGTCGTGCAGCCGTTGCCTCCGCGGCCTCGGCCTCGGCGAGCGTCGACGCCAGGCCGGCCAGGTCGGGGGGTGGGCCGTCGCCGAGCGCTCGAACCGCCTCCTCGTCGAGAACCCCGCGTGCGCGGCTGATGGCCTCCCGGCGCGACGCGAGCATCGCCTCGAGGCGCTCTCGCTCGGCGTCCGGCAGGACCGAGGCCCGCAAGGCGTCCACGTCGCCGAAGCCCTGCTCCGCGGCTGCGGCGCGTGCCCGCTCCTCGAGCTCGCGATGGCGCGCGATCGCGTCGTCGAGTGCGCGTCTGGCGTCGCACGCTGCCTCGAGATCGCCGGCCAGAGCGGTCAGCTGCTCGACCTCGGTGACCAACGAGGACGCGGCGGGGACCTCGCCGAGGAGGTCGACGAGGTCGGCCTCCAGCGCGCGTGTGGTCCGCGCACCCGACTCGACGGCCTGCTCGAGCATCGCGACGGTGGTGCTGTGCCGGTGCACGGTCGAGGTCAGGTCGTCGTGCTCCTCCTGCAGCCGGTCGGCCAGCGTCGTCGCCTCGGCCAGGGCAGCCTGAGCTCCGTTGGCCTCGGCCAGCGCCTCCTCGAGCTGACGGACCGCGGCGGCGGCCTCGGCGCTGTCGAGGCCTTGTGCTGCCACGAGGAGCCCGTCGAGACGCTCCTGAGCCTGGACCACCTTGCCGCGTGCGGCCAGGTGGGCCGCCGTGGCGGCATCGTGCTCGCGCGTGGCCTGTGCCTGCTCGGCTTCGGTGACCGCGCCCGGTGCCGGCTCCGCCGGGGCCGGGTGGTCGGTGCTGCCGCACACCTGGCAGGCCTCGCCGTCGGCGAGCCGGCCCGCGAGCTCGGCAGCGATGCCGGCCAGACGCCGGGCGGTCAGGTCCTGGACCCGCTCGCGGGCGTCGGCCGCTCGATCGCGGGCGTCGCGTGCGGCGTCGCGCAGCTGCTCCAGCGACCGCGCGCACTCCTCGGCCCGCTCGGCCGCCTCCCGCCGGGCCCGGGCCTGGTCCAGCTGGACTCGCAGCGCCTCGACACGGCCCGCCCCGGAGCGGACGGCCTCCACCTGCTCCCGTGCTGCGGCCAGGGCAGCCGGGATCTCTGCCCGGCGGGCACTGGCGGCGGCGAGCTCCTCGCGGGATTGGGTGAGCGACTGCTCGTCGGCTGCGAGCTGCGCTCGGGCGGCGCGCAGCTCGAGCTCGCGCGGGACCAGCGCCTCCAGCCTGCTCGCGCGGTCGCGCGCCTGCTGCACGGCGGTGGTCAGCGCCTCGGGCGTGGTCAACGCTTCGGGCCTGAGCGGCTCTCGGGGGACCGGCTCGGGCGTGACCGGCTCCGCGGTCCGCAGCCTGCCGAGGTCCGCGGTCCGGAGCACGGCCTCGTGGGCGGCCCAGGCCGCCCGGGCCGCGTCGACGGCCTCGGCCGCCTCACCGAGCATCTCCACCAGGGGAAGCCATCGCCGGGCCCGGTCATCGGCGTCGATCCGGGCGACGGCGTCGCTCTCGGACTCGGCATCCTCCTCCAGCGCGGTGAGGGCAAGCGTCGCCTGCTGTCGGCGGGCGACCAGCTCGTGCAGACGGGAGGCCTCGGCGTGCCGGGCACGTGCCTCGGCGGCCGCGGCAACCGCGGCGTCGTGCTGGCCGCGTGCGGCGGAGGCGGCGGTAGCAGCGTTCTCCAGGAGCGTGTCGGCCCAGGCGAGCGCCCTGGCGGCGGGCTGGGGCCCGCCCAGGGAGTCGCCGGTGAGGTCCTCGGGCACGTCGCACCGGCCGCGGTCGGCGAGAGCGTCGAGGGCTCGGACCACCGCCGCCTCGCCGGCGGCCGCCTGCTCGCGCAAGCTGCGGCTGTGCTCCTGGACCCAGTCCTCGATGCGGGCGTAGCGGTCGGTGCGGAACAGGTGCTGCAGGACGTCGTGGCGGTCCTGGGAGCTGGCGCGCAGGAACCGTTGGAACTCGCCCTGGGGCAGCATCGCGACCTGGACGAACTGGGTGGCCGCCATCCCGATCAGCTCACCGACGAAGTGGCCGACCTCTTGCGCACGGGAGCTGAGCAGCCGCTCGTGACCATCGGTCGTCTCGACCAGGGTCGCCGTGGCGTTCTCGGTGGTGAAGCCCTCACCGCGGCGCTTGGCGCGCCGCCACTCCGGGCTCCGGCGGACGACGAACCTGCGGTCGCGCACGCTGAACTCGAGCAGCACCTCCGGTCGCCGGTCGTCGGGGGCGTGCTGGGACTTCAGCGCCTTCACGCCGCGCACGCCCGGCACCGAGCCGTAGAGCGCGAACGAGACGGCGTCGAGGATGGTGGTCTTGCCCGCGCCCGTGGGGCCGGTGAGCAGGAACAGTCCCGCCTGGCTCAGCTCGTCGAAGTCGATGTGCTCGCTCGCGGCGAACGGTCCGAAGGCGGTGAGACTCAGCCGATGGAGGCGCATCAGCCGGCCTCCTCGATGGTGAGCGGGTGGTCGGCATCGTCGTTGATGCGGCACGAGTCGCAGGCCAGCTGCAGGAGCAGTGCCTCTTCGGTGGTGGCCTCCATGGCCCGCACCTCGGCGACGAAACCGAGAGCCACGTCGAAGTCGCTGCGGCCGTCGACCCGAGGCATCACCGGACCGCGCTCGCGCGGGGCCCCCTCGGGCTCGAAGGCCAGGAGCAGGGTGTGGGGGAACCGCGCCCGGAGCCGCTCCATCGCGTGCTGAGGCCGCCGGGGGTCGGTGACCGTCACCTGGAGCCAGGCGTCCTCGACGGCTGCGTGCGCGGGGTCTCCGAGCAGCTCGTCGATGCGGCCACGCAGGGTGGCCAGCCGTCGGGGGACCGGGGCCGGCACGAAGTCGGTCCGCTCCACCCCGCTCGGGCCGAGCTCGACGAGCCAGGAGCCCTTGGTGTGCCGTGCCTCCGAGAACGAGTAGGCCAGCGGGGAGCCGCTGTAGCGGATCGTCTCCGAAAGGACCTGCCGGCCGTGCAGGTGGCCCAGGGCGGCATAGTCAACGTCGTTGAACAGATGGGTCGGGGCGATCTGCACCCCGCCGACGGAGATGTCACGCTCGCTGTCGCTGGCCATCGCGTCGGCAGCGGCGGGGTTGCCGGCGACGAAGGCGTGCGCGAGCACGACGGAGCGAGTGCCGGGCCGGCTGTCCAGGTCGGCGTGGACGCGACGCATCGCCTCGGCGAGCGCGGCCTCGTGGGTGCGCGCCGGCAGGTCCCAGGCGGTCCGCACCGCATCGGGCTCGAGGTAGGGCAGCCCGTGGACCGCGACCGGACCGTGCTCGTCCTCCAGCAGCACCGGCGTGCCGACCTCCTGCCACCGGGTGCGCAGGTGGATCCCGGCGGCGTCCGCGAGCCGCGCACCGAAGCCCAGCCGGATCTGGGAGTCGTGGTTGCCGCTGGTCACCACCACCCGCGCCCGGGAGGCGGCGAGCCGGGCGAAGGTCTCGTCGGCGAGCTGCACCGCGTCGACGGGCGGCAGGGCGCGGTCGTAGATGTCCCCGGCGACGACGACGAGGTCGACCTGCTCATCCTCGACCGTCGTGACCAGGTGGTCGACGAAGGCCGCCTGGGCGTCGAGGAGCCCTTCACGGTGGAAGGACCTGCCCAGATGCCAGTCGGAGGTGTGGAGGATGCGCACGTCCGGAACGCTATGCGGAGGCGCCGACAATCCGGGTGATCACACGCCGATCCGATCAGGCTCGGAGTAGACGACGAAGCGGTCGTCGCGGATGAAACCGACAGTGCACAGCCCGGAGCGTTGGGCCAGGTCCACGGCGAGGCTCGACGGAGCTCCCACCGCGGCGATCACGCCCACACCCGCCGCCACCGCCTTCTGCGCCAGCTCGAAGCCGATCCGTCCGCTGACGCAGAGGACGGGCAGGTCGGTCGGTGCGCCGGCCAGGATCCGGCTGCCCACGACCTTGTCCACGGCGTTGTGGCGGCCGATGTCCTCGCGCACCACGACCGGCGTCCCGTCGGCGTCGAAGAGCGCAGCCGCATGCAGCCCGCCCGTGGTCGAGAAGACCTTCTGGGCCTCGCGCAGCCGGTCCGGGAGGATCCCGATCACGTCCGCGGCGACCGTCGGGCCGCCGGCTTCGGTCCGCCGGTCCGTGGACGCGGCCGACAGGACGTCCTCGACGCTCTGCTTGCCACACACGCCGCACGCGGAGGATCCGGCGGTCGGTCCGTCGTAGCGGCCGCCGGGGTCGCGCAGCGGGGGAGCGGTGAGCTCGACGGTGACGACGTTGAACTCCTGCTCGCGGGTGAGCGTATGGTCGGTGCAATACGCCACCGTATGCAGATGGCCATTCGCCGCGATCAGCCCCTCGCCATACAGGAACCCCGCGGCGAGCTCGAAGTCGTGCCCGGGCGTGCGCATCGTGACCGTGAGCCGCTCGGGTGGACGGCCCGGCCACGCCAGCCGGATCTCCAGCGGCTCCTCGGTGGAGAGGCGGTCCTCCCGGTCGCGGGACGCACCTGCTGTGACCTCACGCACACGTACCCGCCTGGACGGTCCTGGACGGCGGGGGAGGGGCACGCCCACCAGCCTATATTTGAGTGACCAGAACGACGAGAGGACACGGTGTTCGCACGCAGGAACGACGATGACGGGTGGACGTCGACGGTGTCGTCGGGCTTCGCACTCGCCGGTTTCCTGACCCTCGTCTTCATCGCCTTCACGCTGCTCGCGATGGGTCCTCTCATCGCCTACGACGCCTACTTCAACCTCGAGCCGCCGCCGAAGGGCTGGGTCCCGGTCCTCCACGTGCTCGACCGCGTCGGGCAGCGCGCGGTCGCGCTCCCGGTGCTGGCGGGGGCGGTGTACTGGGTCTACCGGCGCACCCGCTCCCTGCGCCCGGCGGCAACGGCGTTGGCGTCGGTGCTGCTGCTCAACCTCGTCGTCGGGGTGCTCAAGCTCGGCCTCGGCCGCGCCCAGCCCTACACCGCGGACCCGTCGTTCTTCGCCGGCGGGATGGCCTACCCGTCGGGTCACGCGGCCAACGTGGTGCTCGTCTACGGTCTCGCGGTCTACCTGATCAGCCACTACACCCGGCCCGCCAGGCGGGTCCTGATCTTCCTGTGGAGCCTCGTCGCAGCGCTCTCGGTCACCATGGTGGTGACCTCGCTGACCCTGAACTGGCACTGGTTCGCCGACCTGGTCGCGGGGCTCCTGGTCGGCGGGATCGTCCTGGAGCTCACCGCGACCGTGGACCGGATGGTCCCCGACGACGCGACCGTGCCTCAGTGGCTCAGGTCCAGAACCGCTCGCGCGCGTGGACGCATCGCTCGAGCTCGTCCGTGGAGTCGGCCACGGCACGGCGCAGGCTGAGGTCCAGCCCCTCGTCTGCAAGCAGCATCCGCGCCCGGTCCAGCGTCGCCCGGTGTACCGCCAGCCGCGGGAAGAAGTCCCGTGCCGCGTCCGCGAGCACCCATCCCGACCGCACCCCGGCGGTCCCGGGGAGCTCCTGGAAGTAGCGCTCGACGTAGCCGTCGGTCAGCGACTCCTGACCCAGCTGCCACATGCCGCGACCGGCGGCCTCGATCTCGTAGTTCGACGCCTGGTGCTCGCCGGTGAAGTGCGACCAGGCGAACCGCTTCGCCTCGGCGTCCGGGAGCGAGCACAGCGCCCGGACATGGTCGACCGCCGCCTGCGTGGTCCGCTCACGGTCCAGCCAGTCGGCGAGCTCGGCGCGGTCGACGGCACCCAGCGAGGCCAGTCGGACCAGGATCCGCCAGCGCAGGTCCAGGTCGACCGTGATGCCGGCCAGGCCGGCACCCTCCAGCCAGGTCCGGAGCTGGTCGCGAGCATCCTCCGAGGCGATGACGGCTCGGAACGCTGCCAGCTGGACACCCGACCCCGGCTCCGCCGTCGTCAGGCGGCTCACGGCCGCGTCGTGGAACCGGGCCAGCGCCGCGGCCGGGTCGGGGTGCACCCGGTCAACGAGCGTGCCCAGCCCGAAGGTGGTGAGCGCACCGACCGCGATGTCGCGGTCCTCGTGCGGAAGCCCGGCCTCGGTCAGCCGCAGTGCCACCTCGGGATCGACCAGCGCGTTGGAGACCCCGTCACGCACCGCGCTCCACACCGAGGCGCGCAGCAGCGGGTCGGTCATCTCCGGCAGCAGCCCCGGCAGTGCCGCCAGGGTCAGGTCGTCCAGCCCGAGCCTGGCCCAGGTCTGGTCCCGCGGGTCGAGTACGACGGGCGCGGTGGCCGTCGTGGGGGAGAACGAAGCCGGCTCGGAGGACACGGTGATCGGGTGGGTGGTCCAACCGCCCTGCCCGTCGTACACCGCGACGGCGAGGGCGTGGGAACGGTCGGCGGGGTGTGCCTCCGGAGCGGTGCGTCGGACCGCCGGGGGGTTCGACGCACGGTCCACGGCGAGCAGGTCGACGCCCGCGGTGCGCAGCCAGCCCTGTGTCCAGCTCGACAGGTCGCCGGCCCCGGCCTTCTCCCAGGAGGTGAACAGGTCGTGCATCGTGGCGTTGCCGAACCGGTGCCGGGCGAAGTGTTCCTTGACGCCGGCGAAGAAGACGTCGTCGCCGAGGTTGCTGTTGAGCTGCTTGAGCACAGCGGACCCCTTGGCGTAGCTGATCCCGTCGAAGTCCTGCAACGCGGCGACGGCATCGGTCGCGCCGTTGCCGGCGACCGGATGCGTGCTCGGCCGCTGGTCTGCCTCCAGGCCCCAACGCTTGCGACCGAACGCGGTGTCGACGTGGGCGTCGGTGAACTCCGTGGCGTCGTGGGTGACCCGGTTGCCCATGTACTCGGCGAACGACTCGTTGAGCCACAGGTCGTCCCACCACCGCGGGGTGACCAGGTCACCGAACCACTGGTGCGCCATCTCGTGGGCGATCGTGGTCGCGCGGTTGGTGCGCTCGGCGCGGGTCACCTTGGAGGTGAACACCAGCGGGTCGCGGAACGTGACGCAGCCGGGGTTCTCCATGGCACCGGCGTTGAACTCCGGGACGAAGGCCTGGTGGTAGTCGCCGAAGGCGTACCGGACCCCGAACAGCCGGTGGAACTCGTCGAAGCACTGGCCGGTGACCGTCAGGATCTCCTCGGCGTCCGCATCCAGGTGCGGCGCCAGCGAGGCGCGGCAGGAGAGCCCGAGCGCGATCCCGTCGTGCTCGCTGCGGATCACGTGGTACGGACCGGCGACCAGGGTGACGAAGTAGGTGGACAGCGGCTCGGTGGTGGCCAGCTCCCAGCTCCCGGGTTCGACCTGCTCGGCGCGGCCGTTGCCGATCACCACCCAGTCCCGCGGCGCGCGTACGTGGAAGGTGTAGGGCGCCTTCAGGTCGGGCTGGTCGAAGCAGGCGAAGATGCTCGGTGCCGCGTCCAGGAACGACATCGCGTAGGCGTAGTGCCGGCCGTCTGCCGGGTCGACCGCCCGGTGCAGGCCCTCGCCGTCGTTGCGGTAGGGCATCACCGCCTCGACGACGAGCTCGTTGTCCCCGCTGAGCCCGCGCAGCGGCAGCCGGCCGTCGGCCAGGGTCGCGGTGTCCAGCGGGGAGCCGTTGAGGTGTACGCCGAGCAGCTGCGTCGGCTTGACGTCGACGAACGTGTCCGCCGGGCCGTCGACGTGGAAGCGGATCCGCGTGGTGGAGGTGAACGTCGAGTCGCCCGAGTCCAGGTCCAGCGACACGTCGTACGACGTCACGGAGACCAGCTGGGCACGGCGGACGGACTCGTCCAGGGAGAGGCTCGGCATGGCGCTCAGACTAGCCGCGACCCTCAGCGCGTCCGTGTAGTCGGCGAGCGCGCACGACCCGCGCAGCCCGGCGGACTCCAGACCAGCTGTCCGAAGCGGCGCTGTCGCTCAAGGGTGGCCGGGATCCTGCCGATAACCAGGTATGTCGGGTCTGCTGTGGGACGCCGCCGCCCCCGAGCGGACTGCGCTGCACGAGCGCCGTGCCACGCGTTCCTGGGTCGCGGGGCGACTGCGCGACGCGTCCGGCCAGGCTCTCCTCGCAATCGTCGGACTCGGCTACTTCACACTGTCACAGCTCGTGATCTGGCTGTCCGACCCGATCAGCAACGGAGCCGGCCTCTGGCCCGCGGCCGGCGTGACGCTGGGCGCGTTGATGCTCGTGCCCACACGCCGGTGGGGCTGGGTCCTCGCCGGGGTCGCGCTCGCCGAGCTGGTCGGGGACCTCGCCTGGGGCTACCCGTTGATGGCGGCCCTCGGGTGGGCGCTCAGCAACACGGCGGAGCCGCTGCTCGGAGCGGCCCTGCTGCGCCGGTTCGGCAACCCGCGCGGTGAGCTCACGCCGGTCCGACCGCTTCTGCTGTTCCTCGGGTTCGCCGTCGTGGCGGGCCCGCTGGTCGGGGGCACCGCGGGTGCGCTGGCCTCGCTGCTGGCGGGGACGCACGCCTTCACCGAGGTCTGGGCGGACTTCTTCATCGGCGACGCGCTCGGCGTGCTCGTCGTGGCCCCACTGCTGCTGGGCACCCGGCGGCCGCAGACACATCGACCCTGGTACGAGCCGGTCCTCCTTGTCGGACTCAGCGCGGTCACCACGGTCGCCGTGTTCTCGGGCTGGTCGGGGACGTGGATCGTGACCATGCCCTACCTGGTGCTCCCGTTGTTCGCCTGGGCGGCGCTCCGGTTCGGCACCCGCGAGACCGCGTGGATGTCGCTGGGCGTGACCGCGATGGCCCACTACTTCACCAGCCATGGCTCGGGTCCGTTCGTGCTCGCCGGCGGACCGCTCGAGCCGGTGACGCTGCTCCAGATCTTCCTGGCCATCACGGTCTCCTTCTCGCTGGTCCTCGCCGCGGTCTCCGGGGACCTGCGCGAGCTGTCCCAGCTCCAGGGCACCCTGCGTCAGCAGGCGACCCACGACCCGTTGACCGGGCTACCGAACCGCGCGAGGTTCGCCGAGGCGCTCGAGCTCGCCTGTGGCGGCCTCGACGGGGCGGCGCCCCGCACCGGCCTGCTGGTCTGTGACCTCGACGGGCTCAAGGCGGTCAACGACCGGTTCGGACACGGGGGAGGGGACCAGCTCCTGGTCGAGGTCGCGGCCCGGCTCGGCGCCGGTGCGCGCCCCGACGACCTCGTGGCCCGGATCAGCGGCGACGAGTTCGTGGTCCTCCTCCGCGACGTGGACGAGGAGGACGTGCGCCGGGTGACCGACCGGATCCTGGAGACCATGGAACGGCCGATGATGGTCGATGGACGCCGCCCGGTGCAGCCCTCGGTCTCCATCGGGGCCGCGGTGGCCCAGTGTGGCGACAGTGCCGAGACGCTGTTCCGGCTCGCCGACTCCGCGCTCTACGAGGCCAAGCGCTCTGGCAAGGGCCGTGCGGTGTTCGCCGACGCCCAGCTGCGCATCGACGCGCGCGCCCAGGCGCGCACCGAGCAGGAGCTCCTCGCGGCCTTCGAGCAGGGACACCTGGTGTGTCACTACCAGCCGGTCGTGGATCTCACCTCGGGACGGCTGGTGTCCCTGGAGGCGATGGTGCGTTGGCGCCACCCCGAGCTGGGCCTCCTCGACGCCGAACGCTTCCTCCCCGCCGTCGAGCGGATGGGGCTCGGCGACCGGCTGTTCGAGACCGTGCTCGGCGAGGCCTTGACCGACCAGGCCCGCTGGGCCGCCGCCTCCGGCCGGGACGTCCCCGTGTCGGTGAACATCTCCTCCCTGCAGCTGTCCTCGTCGGACCTTCCCGACCGGGTCAGCAACGCGCTCGCAGTGCGGGGGGCGCCGGCGGACGTGCTCTGCCTCGAGGTGCACAAGCAGGTCCCGCTCGACGCCGCCGGACTGGACTCGCTGGAGCAGCTGCACGACCTGGGTGTCCGGATCGTGCTCGACGGCTTCGGGGCCGGCTGGTCCTCGATGCTGCACCTGGCCCGGATCCCGTGGGCCATGGTCAAGCTCGACCGGAGCTTCGTGACCCAGCTCGCGCATCCCGACGGCACCGAGGACGTCGTCCGCGCGCTCGTCGCGATGGCCCTGGCGCTGGGCCTGCCGGTCGGCGCCGACGGCGTCAGCCGGATGGTCCAGCTGGAGATGCTCAGCTCGCTGGGCTGTCACGTGGCGCAGGGGCCACTGTTCCTGCGGTCGGCGACCGCTCGAGAGGTCACCGAGATGATCGTCACCGGTCGGACGTGGCACGGCGGGTCGGGCATGCACCCGCCGAACCAGCGCGAGCGCTTCACCGAAGGCTGAGCCGAGTCAGCCCAGACGGACGAGCATCTTGCCGATGTTGGCGCCGCGGTGCAGGTCCAAGAACGCGTCCACCGCATGGTCGAGGCCGTCCACGAAGGTCTCCCGGTAGGTCAGCCGGCCCTCGCTCAGCCAGCCGGCTGCCAGCCCGAGGTACTCCTTGGCGAGGTCGTTGTGGTCGGTGACGATGAACCCCTGCAGTCGCAGCCGTCGCGTGATCACCGCCCACATGTTGCGCGGCCCGGGCTCCGGCGCGGTGGCGTTGTATCCGGCGATCGCGCCGCACAGCGCCAGCCGGCCGAAGTCGTTCATGTGGGCGATCGCGGCCTCCAGGTGCTCGCCGCCGACGTTGTCGAAGTACACGTCGATGCCGTCCGGGGCGTGCTCCGCCAGCTGCTTGACCACCGGCCCGTCGTGGTAGTCGAACGCCGCGTCGTAGCCGAGCTCGTCCGTGAGGTAGGCGACCTTCTCCGCCGAACCGGCCGAACCGATGACGCGTCCGGCGCCGAGGTTGCGGGCGACCTGTCCGGCCACACCGCCCACGGCGCCGGCAGCGCCGGAGACGAAGACCGTGTCGCCCTCCTTCAGCCCGGCGATCCGAGTCAGGCCGACGTACGCCGTGAGCCCGGGCATGCCGAGCACGCCGAGGTAGGCCGACGCGGGCACGTGAGTGGTGTCGATCCGCCTTACCTGCGTGGCGTCGAGGACGGCATGCTCGCGCCATCCCAGCTGGTGCGCTACGTGGTCGCCGACCGCCAGTCCCGGCGCCTCGGACGCCACGACCTCGCCCACTGCGCCGCCGTCGAGCGGCTCACCGAGTGCGAACGGCGGAACGTAGGACCTGGTGTCGTTCATCCGCCCACGCATGTAGGGATCCACCGACATCACCGTGTTGCGGACCAGGACCTGCCCCGGTTTCAGGGCCGGGACGTCGACCTCGACGAGCTCGAAGTTCTCGTGGGTGGGCCAGCCGGTGGGTCGGGAGACGAGTCGGATCTGTCGGGTGCGAGCCATGGTCCGATCCTGTCAGGCCGGTGGCTGCGTGATGTCCTCGGGGCGCTGCGGCCGACGTACCGAGATCACCTCGGCGTGCAGTGCCCACTCGTCCTTGCCCAGGCGCGCCAGCGGGTCGAGCAGGCTGTAGTCGGGATGGCCGTCGACGAGCACCTCCTCGGCGACGGAGATCAGCCGGACGTCCCCGAGGATGACGGTGGAGTCGCCGAGCTCGTTGGTGCTGTGGAGGGTGCACTCGATCGACACCGGTGAGGCGGCCACACGGGGAGGGGTGACCGCCGTGCTCGGCTCCATCTCGATGTTGAGCGCCTCGACCTCGCTGGTGTCGGGGCCGAACCGGGCGGCGGTGTTGTTGACCTGGTCCAGCAGGGGAGCGGGGGAGAGGTTGACCACGAACTCGCCGGTGGCGAGCACGTTGCGCAGGGTGTCCTTCTTGCCGACGGAGGAGAACTGCACGATCGGCGGCCGGGCGCACGCGACCGTGTAGAACGAGTGCGGGGCGAGGTTGACCACGCCCTCGGACGACACCGTGGACACCCAGGCGATCGGGCGCGGTACGACCACCGCGGTGAGTAGCCGGTAGGGGTTCACGTCCGGCGAGGTCACGGCGAAGTCGATGCGCATGATCCCGATCGTAGGTGGGTGACCGATGTGCGAGAGTCTGAGCATGAGCGATGACAACGTGCGCACCGTGGAGATCACCCGCATCGAGAAGGGCCTCTACGAGGCGACCAACGCCCACGGCCAGAAGATCGTGTTCGGCAACGACAACACGCGGAGCCTGTCCGCGGTCGAGCTGCTCCTCGCGGCGATCGCCGGGTGCAGTGCCACCGATGTCGACTTCATCACGAGCAAGCGCTCCGAGCCGGCCGACTTCCACGTGCGGATGTCCGGCGACAAGGTCCGCGACGAGGCAGGCAAGAACCACGTCACCAACCTCCGGTTGACCTTCGACATCACCTTCCCCGACGGCGAGGAGGGCGACGCTGCTCGGGAGGTCCTCGAGCGCGCCGTGCACCAGTCGCACGACCGGCTGTGCAGCGTGGGCCAGACCGTCGAGCGCGGCACCCCGATCGCCGTACACATCGAGGGTCTGGGGGAGTAGACCGCACGGTCGACGTACGACGGACACCCGGCTCACCGATGAGTTCGGGGCATGGATCAGGTCAGTAGGCGGCGGGGCGGATAAACCCTTACGAAACTGTCGGTCCTGATGCCTAGGGTGGTGCGCATGTCGTCTCAACCGGCCGTGGAGGCCATCGATCTCGTCAAGCGGTTCGGGGACAACACCGCTGTCGACCATGTGAGCTTCGTTGTCCCGCAAGGCACGGTGCTGGGTCTGCTCGGGCCCAACGGCGCCGGGAAGACGACGACCGTCCGGATGCTGACCACCCTCTCGGTGCCCACGAGCGGCACCGGCCGGGTGGCCGGGCACGACGTCGTCAAGGAGCCGGACGCGGTCCGGCGCAGCATGGGGCTCACCGGTCAGGCGGCCACCGTCGACGAGCTGCTCACCGCGCGGGAGAACCTCCGGCTGATCGGCCGGCTCGCCGGGTTGCCCCGGCGCTACGTCGCTGAGGTGACCGACAGCCTGCTCGAGCGGTTCTCGCTCTCCGACGCCGCGAACCGGACGGTGAAGACCTACTCCGGCGGCATGCGACGGCGGCTCGACCTGGCCGTCAGCCTGATCGCGGCCCCGCCGGTGCTGTTCCTCGACGAGCCGACCACGGGTCTCGACCCGCGCAGCCGCACCGAGCTGTGGGAGGTGCTCCGCGGCCTGGTTCGCGAGGGCACCACGCTCGTGCTCACCACGCAGTACCTCGAGGAGGCCGACCACCTGGCCGACGACATCGTGGTGATTGACAAGGGTCGGGTGATCGCCGCGGGCACCCCGACGCAGCTGAAGGACCAGGCAGGTCGCGCGAGCGTGGTGGTCACCCTGACCCACGCCAGCGACCTGACCCGGGCCGCAGAGCTGGTCCGGTCCTGCTCCCCGGAGATCCACGTGGAGCCGGCGGCCCGGCGGATCACCGCCCAGGCACAGGGACTGGCCGACATGACCCGGATCGGAGAGGTGATCGCGGCCAGCGGCCTGCAGGTCGACGACCTCGGCCTCAAGCGACCGAGCCTCGACGACGTGTTCCTGCACCTGACCGGTCACCGTGCCGAGGACGGTGAGTCGGCCGAAGAAGCCGACGTCCCCCGCGACGACCAGCAGGTGGAGGTGGCCCGATGACCGCGACCATGCTGCCGCAGGAGCGACCGGTGATTACGCCGCCCTCGCTGCTCCAGGCCTCGACCACGATCGTGTGGCGCAACCTGATCCACATCAAGCGGATGCCGGAGATGCTGCTCGACGTCACCGTCCAGTCGGTGATGTTCGTGCTGCTCTTCGCCTACGTCTTCGGCGGCTCGATCGGGGTGCCTGGCTCGAGCTATCGCGAGTTCCTGCTGCCCGGGATCATGGTGCAGACGATGGTGTTCTCCTCGGCCGTGGTCGCGATGGGGCTCACCAACGACCTGCAGAAGGGGATCGTCGACCGGCTCAAGTCACTGCCGATCTCGCGGGCGTCTGTGCTGGTCGGTCGCAGCATCTCCAGCCTGATCCACTCCAGCATCGGCATCGCCGTCATGGGCCTGACCGGTTTGCTGGTCGGCTGGCGGATCCACACCAACGCGGTCGACGCCGCGCTCGGGTTCCTCCTGCTGCTGTGGTTCGGTTTCGCGATGGTGTGGTTGGGCATCTGGGTGGGCTCGATGATGCGCACCATCGAGGCTGTCCAAGGCCTGATGTTCACGGTCATGTTCCCGCTCACCTTCGTGGCCAACACCTTCGCGCCGCCGGAGAACATGCCGAGCTGGCTGCGCCTCATCGCCGAGTGGAACCCGGTCTCCTCGCTGGCCCAGGCGTGCCGGGAGCTGTGGGGCAACGCTCCCGCGGTGGGTGTCGACGCCGCGTGGCCGCTGCAGCACCCGGTGCTGATGTCGCTGGTCTGGCCTCTGGTGATGGCGGCCATCTTCGCCCCGCTGGCACTCGCGGCCTTCAAGCGCCGCTCCCGGGACTAGTCACTCCGACAATAATAGGAATCGGGGGAGAGCGCGGCAGCTGGCTGGGCGGGCAACGTGAGGCGCCACGGTTTCGGTGGCGCTGCGACCAGGGCAGTCCTCGAGTCCAGCGCCGCCGATAGCTGGGCGCCTGGTCGCCGCCAAGGAACGCCGACAGCAAGTGCTGCCTCACGCGCCGCCGGCAGGTCGCGGACGGGCGCGAGCCGGACGCCGGCGCGTGCCGGCGACATCTGCTACGAGGCGACTGACGGCCCGACTGCCCGCCGCACGTCGCGCACCTGGCCGGCCGTCCGCGCACCTGGCCGGACGTCGCGCACCTGCAACGTTCTGCACCAAATCTCCCCGCAGAGTGGTGCACAACGTCGATAGTGGCGGCCGGCGGGGTGGGCGCGGGGAGAGGCGAATGGCCGGGGCGTCCGCCTGGCCGAGATCTTTTCCTCAGTAGTTGACATAATGTCGCTTATCGGATCATTCGAAGCTGCTGCGCCCGGGCGGTCATCTCGACAGGCAGGTCCTCTTGGCCGACCGCCCGTTCAGGCTGAGCCGGGTGCGAAAAGCCTGAACCTGCCTGTTCATCTGACAGGCGGGTCAGCGTCGTCGGCCTGTGGTGGGGTCCGTCGGTCCAGGCCCATGACCTGTACGCCCGGCCGCAGCGTGCCGACTCTCTGCCAGCCCGATCGCAGGTACAGCCGCACGGCAGGGTCGTCCTGGTCGTCGCTGGTGCTCAGCAGACAGCGTCGACGCACGTCGTCCAGCAGTCGATCGTGCAGCTCCTGGCCAAGACCGCGTCCACGATGCGTCGGAAGGACGGCCAGCTCCACGAACTCGAAGTGACCGCCTATCCACTGCGACGCGACGTCGCCGGGCAGGGCGTCCCACGCGAGATCCGACCAGTACTGGCCGCGCTGACCGACATAGCCCCAGGCGAACCCGACGACACTGTCGTTCTCGCACCCGAGAGCCAGGCGGTAACCGTCGCGGGCGGCGTGACGTTCGAAGAGGTCCGAACGCCAGGTCTCGTAGTCGGCGAAGTCCCCGAACGCGGTGTCGTAACTGGGCCAGACCTTCGCCGCCCACGGCACCGCCTCGACTCCCGACAGCACCGTGACCACCGGGGTCGCCCGACCGAACTGCATGGTCCAGCTCGGTCGCGCATCCCGCTGCCGCACAGCCGTGGCGCCCTCAGCGGAAGGTCCGTCGGCCCGAAGTTCGTCCGGCGAGTACTCGTGGCGCGGGCCCAGCCCCCACGCGAGCAGCTGCTCACGGCTCGGAAGAGCGTCGTCGAACAACCCGATCGGTCGCCCGTCCTCGCCGTATCCGCCCTCGACCTTGCCGTCGCGCAGCAGCTGCTCCACCGCGGCCCGATCGAGTCCTGTGTGTCGGCAGAAGTCATCGACGAACACGAGGCCGCGACTCGGCGCCGGTCGCGGCGTCCGATCACCGGGCATGCGGCGAGTCTGCCATTGATGCAGAGTCCGGTCAGGCGCCGACGTAGGCGGCGAGGTGCTCACCGGTCAGCGTGGAGCCGTCGGCGACCAGATCCGCGGGCGTGCCCTCGAACACGACCCGCCCACCGTCGTGACCGGCGCCCGGACCGAGATCGATGATCCAGTCCGCATGCGCCATCACCGCCTGGTGGTGCTCGATGACGATCACCGACTTGCCCGAGTCCACCAGCCGGTCCAGCAGGCCGAGAAGCTGCTCGACGTCGGCGAGGTGCAGGCCCGTGGTCGGCTCGTCGAGCACGTAGACATCACCCTTCTCCCCCATCTGCGCGGCCAGCTTGAGCCGTTGCCGCTCACCGCCCGAGAGCGTGGTGAGCGGCTGGCCCAGGGTCAGGTAGCCGAGCCCGACGTCGGCGAGGCGGTCCAGGATCGCGTGCGCCGCCGGGGTGCGTGCGTCGCCGTGGCGGAAGAACTCCTCGGCCTCGGTGACGGACATTGTGAGGACCTCGCTGATGTCCTTGCCGCCGAGTGTGTACTCGAGCACCGCCGGCTGGAACCGGCGGCCCTCGCACTCCTCGCACGTCGTCTCGACGGTGGCCATCACGCCGAGCTCGGTGTAGATCACACCGGCGCCGTTGCACGTGGAGCAGGCGCCCTCGGAGTTGGAGCTGAACAGAGCGGGCTTCACGCCGTTGGCCTTGGCGAACGACTTGCGGATCGGCTCGAGCAGTCCCGTGTACGTCGCCGGGTTGCTGCGCCGGGAGCCGCGGATCGCGCTCTGGTCGATGAGTACGACGCCATCCCGGCCGGCCACCGAGCCGTCGACCAGCGAGCTCTTGCCTGACCCGGCGACGCCGGTGAGCACGCACAGCACCCCGAGCGGGATGTCGACGTCGACGTCGTGCAGGTTGTTCGCCGACGCGCCCCGGATCTCCATCGCCCCGCTCGGCGTCCGCACCTTCTCCTTGAGACCGGCTCGGTCGTCGAGGTGGTGACCGGTGACCGTGTCGCTCTTCCGGAGGCCCTCGACCGACCCTTCGAAGCACACCGTGCCGCCCGCGCCACCGGCGCCGGGACCGAGGTCGACGACGTGGTCGGCGATCGCGATCGTCTCGGGCTTGTGCTCGACGACCAGCACCGTGTTGCCCTTGTCCCGCAGCTGGAGCAGCAGCCGGTTCATCCGCACGATGTCGTGGGGGTGCATGCCGATGGTGGGCTCGTCGAAGACGTAGGTCACGTCGGTGAGCGAGGAGCCCAGGTGCCGGATCATCTTGGTGCGTTGGGCCTCTCCCCCGGACAGCGTGCCCGCCGGCCGGTCGAGCGAGAGGTAGCCGAGGCCGATCTCGACGAAGGAGTCGAGCAGGTGCTGGAGCCCGGCGAGCAGCGGGCCCACCGACGGCTCGTCCAGCTCGCGCACCCACCCGGCCAGGTCGTTGATCTGCATGGCGCACAGGTCCGCGATGTTCTTGCCGGCGATCTTCGAGGCGCGCACCTCCGCGGTGAGCCGCGTGCCCTCGCAGTCCGGGCAGGTCTGGAAGGTCACGGCCCGCTCGACGAAGCGCCGCACGTGCGGCTGCATCGCCTCGGGGTCCTTCGACAGCATCGACTTCTGGATCTTCGGGATGATCCCCTCGAAGGTGAGGTTCACGCCCTCGACCTTGATCTTGGTCGGCTCGGCGAACAGCATCGTGTCGAGTTGCTTCTTGGTGAACTTGGCGATCGGCTTGTCCATCGGCAGCCCGACGCCCTCGAACAACCGGCCGTACCAGCCGTCCATCGAGTAGCCGGGCACGGTCAGGGCGCCGTCGTTGAGGGACCTCGACTCGTCGTACAACGCGGTCCGGTCGATGTCGTTCACGGTGCCCATGCCCTCGCAGCGCGGACACATACCGCCGAGGTAGACCGCCTCGTGCACGACCTTCTTCTCCACCCGGCCGCCCTTCTCGGTGCTCATCACACCACCCGCCTTGCGGGTCGGCACGTTGAACGAGAAGGCGGTCGGCGGCCCGACGTGCGGCTTCCCGAGCCGGCTGAAGAGGATCCGCAGCATCGCGTTGGCGTCGGTGGCCGTGCCGACCGTTGAGCGGGGGTTGGCGCCCATCCGCTCCTGGTCGACGATGATCGCGGTGGTCAGGCCGTCCAGGTAGTCGACCTCGGGTCGCGCCAGCGTCGGCATGAAGCCCTGCAGGAACGCGCTGTAGGTCTCGTTGATCATCCGCTGCGACTCCGCGGCGATCGTGTCGAAGACCAGCGAGCTCTTGCCCGAGCCGGAGACGCCGGTGAACACCGTGAGTCGCCGTTTGGGGATCTCGACGCTGACGTCCTTGAGGTTGTTCTCGCGTGCGCCCTGGACGCGGATCAGGTCGTGGGTGTCGGCGACATGCACCGTTGAGTTGTCGCTGGTGTTCTTAGTCATCTTCGTCTCCTCCGTCAGGCCAGTCTGCCCGCGTGGCGGACGCCGCGGCCAGCGCATTGTCATCGGGTACGTCGACCGCCCACTGGGGTCCGGCGTCGAACTTCACCCGGCCTGCTGGATCCGGACCATGTTGCCGGCGGGGTCACGGAACGCGCAGTCGCGGACGCCGTACGGCTGGTCCATCGGCTCCTGGACGACCTCGGCGCCGGTGGCCTGGAGCGTGTCGAAGGTGGTGTCGAGATCCTTGGTGGCCAGGACGATGCTGGCGTAGGTGCCCTTGGCCATCATCTCGGCGATGACGCGCCGTTCGTCCTCGGTGATGCCCGGATCAGCCGCCGGAGGGTGGAGCACGACGGAGGTGTCCGGCTGCCCGGGCGGGCGGACGGTGATCCAGCGCATCCCGCTGTAGCCGACGTCGTTCAGCACCTCGAAGCCGAGGGTGTCGCGATAGAAGGCCAGGGCCGCGTCCGGGTCGTCCTGCGGAAGGAAGGTGTGGTGAATCCTGATGTCCATGACCCTCAGGCTAGGGACGGCTCAGTGGTCCTCGCTTCTCGATTCCTGACCGGTCGGGTGACCTTCTTGGCCACGCACGACGGGATGCCGGCGACCGCGCCGGCGGCATCGCGCCGGTACACGCTCGGCGGCACGCCGACCAGCTCGGTGAAGCGGGTGCTGAAGGTGCCCAGCGAGGAGCAGCCGACCGCGAAGCACACCTCGGTGACGCTGAGGTCTCCGCGGCGGAGCAGCGCCATCGCGCGTTCGATGCGGCGGGTCATCAGGTAGCCGTACGGTGACTCGCCGTACGCGCGACGGAACTCGCGGCTCAGGTGCCCCGCGGACATGTGCGCTCCGCGGGCCAGTGCCTCGACGTCGAGCGGTCGGGCGTACTCCCGGTCGATCCGGTCTCGGACCCGGCGTAGCCGCGCGAGGTCCTCCAGGCGCTGCTCGGCAGACGATCTGCTGGTCACGTCGTGATCGTGCCACGCGGAGCCGGACCTGCCCAGTCCTTCGGCCGCGTCAGGGGGTGAGCAGCACCTTGATCGCACGGCGCTCGTCCATCGCGCGGTAGCCCTCGGCGACCTCGTCGAGCGTCAGGGTCAGGTCGAACACCTTGCCGGGGTCGATGGCGCCGGAGAGCGTGCGCTCGAGCAGGTCGGGAAGGTAGGCCCGGACCGGCGCCATCCCGCCGGCGAGGCCGACGTTGTGGGCGAACATCCGGCGAACCGGCAGCTTCACCCCGTGCGGCACGCCCACGAACCCGACGGTCGAGCCGGGCCGGGCGATCCGGAACGCGGTGCGCATCGCGGCGTCGGTGCCGACGCACTCGAGCACGGAGTCGGCGCCCACGCCGTCGGTCAGCTCGAGGATCTGCTCCTCCCCCTCCTCCCCTCGTTCGGCGACGATGTCGGTGGCGCCGAACTCGGTGGCGAGCTTCTGCCGCGACTCGTGCCGCGACATCGCGATCACGCGCGCGGCGCCGAGCTGGGCGGCCGCGATCACGCCGCACAGCCCGACCGCCCCGTCGCCCACCACGACCGCCGTGGAACCGGGACGAACGCCGGACGCGACCGCCGCGTGCCAGCCGGTGGCCATCACGTCGGTGAGCGCGAGCAGGGACGGGATCATCGACTCGTCGGGCATCCCGTTGGTCTTGACCAGCGTGCCCTCGGCCTGGTGGACCTTCGCGTACTCCGCCTGTCCGCCCTGGGTCATCCCGAGGTTCTGGCACGCCGAGGTCACGCCGGCGCGGCAGTGCGGGCAGGTGTTGTCGCTGTGGCAGAACGGCACGATCACGAAGTCGCCCGGCTTGAAGGACCGTACGGCGCTGCCCACCTCCTCGACCACGCCGACCATCTCGTGGCCGATCGGGTCGCCGGGCGTGATGTCGTTCTCGCCGCGGTAGGGCCACAGGTCCGAGCCGCAGATGCAGGCCGCGACGACCCGGACCACCGCCTCGGTGGGTGCGTCTACGGTGGGAACCGGGCGCTCCTCGAGCCGGATGTCCCTGGGGGCGTGGATCGTCGTCACTCGCATGCCAGGCATCCTGCCACGGGCACCCTGAGTCTCCTCGGTCACACCGCGCCCGCCCTGCGCGGACCTATCTCATATCTGAGATACAGTGCGAGCATGACCGAGGACTACCTGAGCCGGATCGGCAACCTGATCCGTGACGCCCGCAAGCACCGCGGCTGGACACAGGCCCAGCTGGCCGAGGAGCTGGGCACCAGCCAGAGCGCGGTGAACCGCATCGAGCGGGGTCACCAGAACCTCTCCCTGGAGATGCTCGCCCGGATCGGCGAGGCCCTCGACTCCGAGATCGTCGCCGTCGGTGCCGGGCCCACCCACCTGCGGGTGGCCGGCCCGACCACGCTCTCGGGCAGCATCGAGGTCAAGTCCTCGAAGAACGCCGGCGTCGCCCTGCTCGCCGCCTCACTCCTCAACCGCGGCCGGACGACGCTCCGCAAGGTGGCTCGCATCGAGGAGGTCAACCGGCTGCTCGAGGTGCTCAACAGCATCGGCGTGCAGACCCGCTGGCTCAATGACGACAACGACCTCGAGATCATCCCCCCGGCCGAGCTCGACCTGTCCCGGATCGACGCCGAGGCCGCCCGTCGTACCCGCTCCATCATCATGTTCCTCGGCCCGCTCATGCACCGCGAGGACACCTTCGAGCTGCCGTACGCCGGCGGCTGCGACCTCGGCAAGCGCACGGTCGAGCCGCACATGTCGGCGCTGCGACCGTTCGGCCTCGAAGTCAAGGCCACCGAGGGCAGCTACCACGCCACGGTGAACCGCGCGATCACCCCGCTGCGCCCGATCGTGCTCACCGAGCGCGGCGACACCGTCACCGAGAACGCCCTGCTCGCGGCCGCGCGCCATGACGGCGTCACGGTGATCCGCAACGCAAGCCCGAACTACATGGTCCAGGACCTGTGCTTCTACCTGGTCAAGCTCGGCGTGCAGATCGACGGGATCGGCACGACCACCCTGACGGTGCACGGCGTCCCCGAGATCGACGTGGACGTCGACTACGCGCCGTCGGAGGACCCGATCGAGGCGATGTCGCTGCTCGCGGCGGCGATCGTCACCGAGTCCGAGATCACCATCGAGCGGGTGCCGATCGAGTTCCTCGAGATCGAGCTGGCGCTGCTCGAGGAGATGGGCTTCACCTACCACCGCAGCGACGAGTACGTCGCCGCCAACGGGCAGACCCGGCTGGTCGACATCACCACCAAGGTCTCCCAGCTCCACTCCCCCCTCGACAAGATCCACCCGATGCCGTTCCCCGGCCTCAACATCGACAACCTGCCGTTCTTCGCGGTCATCGCCGCGGTGGCAGAGGGGCAGACCCTGCTGCACGACTGGGTCTACGAGAACCGCGCGATCTACCTGACCGAGCTCACCAAGCTCGGTGCCCAGGTCAAGCTGCTCGACCCCCACAGAGTGATGATCGAGGGCCCCACCCGGTGGCGCGGCGCGGAGATCGTCTGCCCGCCCGCCCTGCGCCCGGCGGTCGTGATCCTGCTCGCGATGCTGGCCTCGAAGGGTACGTCGGTGCTGCGCTCGGTCTACGTCATCAACCGCGGCTACGAGGACCTCGCCACGCGGCTGAACCAGCTCGGCGCGCGCATCGAGACCTTCCGCGACATCTGAGCGACAGGGTCAGCCGAACAACGTCTCGATGAACGACCGCGCCCTCGGCTTGCTCGGCGGCGGCGCAGTCATGTCGGCGGTGATCCGCGGCAGCGGCTCGGTGTGGTAGCCGCCGACACCGGCGTGCCAGTCGTTCTCCGCCTCGGTCAGCTCGCCCAGGTCGGCGCGGTCGAGGAACACGCCGCTGCACGACGTGCACCGGGCCACCCGGGCGTTGCCGAGGGCCCGCGGCTCCATGCTCGATCCACACTTGGGGCAGGTCATCTCGTCCACGACTCGACCGTACTCCCCCGGCCACGCGATCACTCCCATCCGCGGGAAATGTCGGGCCCCGTGGCGCGCGGCGTGGATACTTCTCCCGTGACCCGACCGCGCACCGGCTTCCCCTATCTCGACGCGGTCTGCGACCACCCCGGCGCGGTGCTGGCGTTCGCGCACCGGGGCGGTGCCTACCACCCCGAGATCGAGGGCCTGGAGAACACGCTCGCCGCGTTCCGGCACGCGGTGGACCTCGGGTACCACTACCTCGAGACCGACGTGCACGCGACGAGGGACGGTGGCCTGTTCGCGTTCCACGACACCGCGCTCGACCGGGTCACCGAGCACACCGGGACGGTGGCGGAGCTGACCTCCGCCGAGGTCGGCCGGGCCCTCATCGGCGGCCGCGAGCAGATCCCGACGATGGCCTCGCTGCTCGAGGAGTTCCCCGAGGTCAGGTTCAACATCGACATCAAGTCACCGGCGGCAGTCCAGCCGCTCGCGGACCTGGTGCGGGCGACCGGCGCCTACGACCGCGTGTGCGTCGGGTCGTTCTCGCAGCGTCGGATCACGGAGTTCCGGCGGCTGGTCGGCGGCAAGGTGGCCACCGCCGCCGGTCCGTTCGAGGTCGTTGCCTACCGGATGCTGCCGGTCGCGCGACTCCTCGAGCTCGCGATCCGACGCGGCGCCTCCGCGCTCCAGGTGCCGCACCGCCACAAGGGCCTCACCGTGGTCACGCCCGGGCTGCTCCGTCGGGCCCACGCGCTGGGGTTGCACGTGCACGTGTGGACCGTCGACGACCCGCACCAGATGGACGAGCTGCTCGACCTCGGCGTCGACGGCCTGATGACCGACCGGACCGACCTGCTGCGCGACGTGCTCGTCGCCCGTGGCCAATGGATGGGAGCACCCCGATGAGCGAGAGCACGCCTCACGGCAGCGCCGGCCCGGTGGGCATCGCCGACCTGAGCCCACTGGCTCGTCAGAAGGAGCAGCGGGCCTGGTACTTCTACGACTGGGCCAACTCCGCCTTCAGCACGACGATCGCCGGGGTGCTGTTCGCGCCGTACCTGATCGCGATCGCCAAGGAGGCCGCGGTCGACAACCGGATCGACCTCCTCGGGCTCTCTATCGCCCCTGGCGCGCTGCCGTCGTACACCATCACGGCCTCCACCGTGCTGTCCGCGGTGCTGCTCCCGTTCCTGGGCGCCGTCGCCGACCGCACCTCGCGCAAGAAGGACCTGCTGGCCGGGTTCGCCTGGGCCGGTGCGGCCGCGGCCGCGCTGCTGTTCTTCGTCGAGGGCGACAACTGGCAGCTCGGCGTGGTCTCGTTCATCCTCGCCAACCTGCTCTTCGGCGCCGCGGCGGTGTTCAACGACTCGCTGCTGCCGTTGATCTCCACCGAGGAGGAGCGCGACCGGGTCTCCTCACGCGGCTGGGCCTACGGCTACGCCGGCGGCGGGCTGCTGCTCGCGGCGAACTTCCTGCTCGTCACCTTCCACGAGTCCGTCGGCATCACCGAGGGCCTTGCGGTGCGGATCAGCATGCTGTCGGCGGCGGTGTGGTGGGCGGCGTTCACGTTCATCCCGTTCCGCGGCCTGCGCAACCACCCGCCCCAGCACGTCGTACCCGACGGCGGCGGGTTGGTCGCCCAGAGCTTCGGCCAGCTGTGGGCGACGCTGAAGGAGCTGCGCACCTACCCGGTGGCGCTGACCTTCCTGGTCGCCTACCTGTTCTTCAACGACGGCATCCAGACCGTGATCGCCTCGGCCTCGACCTACGGCATCGAGGAGCTCGGCTTCGAGACCGGCACCGTGCTGGCGACGTACCTGGTCGTCCAGTTCGTGGCCGTCTTCGGCGCCCTGGCGTTCGGCCGGGCGGCGGAACGGTTCGGCGCCAAGCGGGTGATCCTCATCGGGCTCGTGATCTGGATGGGGATCGTCACCGCGGCGTTGTTCGTGCCCGAGCAGCAGTTCGTCGCCTTCCTCGGGCTCGCGGTGGCCATCGGCATCGTGCTGGGCGGCACCCAGGCGCTCTCCCGCTCCTACTTCAGCCTGCTCATCCCCCGCGGCCGCGAGGCGGAGTACTTCAGCTTCTACCACGCCATGGAGCGCGGGACGAGCTGGTTCGGGACGTTGGTATTCGGTCTGGTCTACCAGCTCACCGACTCCTACCGACCGGCGATCTTCGCGCTGATCGGGTTCTTCTTGGTCGGTGGGCTGCTGCTGCTCAAGGTCGACACCGTGCGGGGCATCCGCGAGGCCGGCAACGAGACGCCGTCGGTGATCTGAGCGACGCCGCCGGCCACTGGCGGACCGGGCCGGCGCGGAGGATGCTGGAGACAGGGACAGCGGCTGCCGTGACCTCGGGCACGCCCGGTCAGCCGCCACGTGTATCCCGGCAACGGAGGGGTACGAAGGTGTGAAGGACCACAGGACGAGGGCCACGCTCCGGGAATCCCGGGAGCCCTTCGTTCGTTGGGTCGATGAACGGTTTTGCACGGGGAGTAAAGACATCAGGAGGTGGCTCGATGGGAGAACGCACTCTGCGCGGCGCCCGACTCGGGGGCCAGAGCTTTGAGGACGAGCGCGGCATCGAGTTCGCCGCTCGCCAGCAGGCGGGTTACCGGTGCCCGCAGGGACACGAGTTCGAGATCACCATGTCGGTCGAGGCCGAGGTGCCCGCGGTGTGGGAGTGCCCGCGCTGCGGCGCGGAGGCACTGAGCACCAGCGGCATCGAGCCGGAGGCCCGGGTCGAGAAGCCGGCCCGCACCCACTGGGACATGCTGCTCGAGCGCCGCTCGATCAAGGAGCTCGAGGACATCCTCAGCGAGCGCCTGGAGCTGCTGCGCGGCGGCGAGATCGGCCCCGCCCACCTGCACCGGACGCGCAAGTCGAAGTCGAAGAAGACCGCCTGAGGCCTCCGCGCCTCACGGCTCGACCACGTCGCCCTGGACCACGTGTCCGGGGCGTTCGTGCGTCCGGGCCCGGGTCGCCGGCCCCGCCGGGCCACCGAGGAACCGTCGCGTGATCAGCCCGGTCAGCGCGCGCCGCGCCAAAGGGCGGGTGAACGGCAGGATGAAGAAGAAGCCGAAGGCGTCCGTGACGAACCCGGGGGTCAGCAGCAGCGTGCCGCCGACGAGGACGAGCGCACCGTCGGCGAGCTCGCGGGCCGGCATCCGGTACGACGCCAGCGCCTCCCGGAGCGCCCGCCACGCGGCGGCTCCCTCACGCTTGAGCAGCACCGCGCCGAGCAGGCTGTCGGCCACCAGGATGAGCACGGTCCAGCCGACGCCGATCGCCTGCCCCGCCTGGATGACCAGGTAGATCTCCAGCAGCGGCACCAGCACGAACAGCACGGCGAGGACGCCCCAGGGGACTCGGCGGGTCACGGCGGCTACCTCCGGTTGTGGCGGGCGGACACCTTCGAGAGTACGTCGCGCACCTGGCGCCGCCGTTCCGACAACCCCCACCGGGTGATCCGGAGCAGGGACTCGACCGCCACGTCCCGGTTCATCTTCGACTCCCCGCGGAGCCGCTCGATGAACTCGATGGGCACCTCGCGCACTCGCAGGCCGGCCTCGACGGTCCGCCAGGCCAGGTCGGCCTGGAAGCAGTAGCCCACCGACCGCACTCCGTCGAGGTCGATCTTCTCCAGCGTCGTGCGCCGGAACAGCCGGAAGCCTCCGGTGGCGTCGCGCACCGGGATGCCGAGCAGCATCCGGGTGTAGAGGTTGCCGCCGCGCGAGAGCGCCATCCGGGTCCACGGCCAGTTCACCACCGACCCACCGGGCACCCAGCGCGAGCCCAGCACCAGGTCGGCGTCCTCCAGCGCGGCGAGGAGTCGCGGCAGCTGCTCCGGCTGGTGCGAGCCGTCGGCGTCCATCTCCCCGATCACGTCGTAGCCGCGCTCCAGGGCGACCCGGAACCCGTGCAGGTACGCCGCGCCCAGACCCTGCTTGGCCGTCCGGTGCACGACCGAGACATGCGAATCCGTGGCAGCCATGGCTTCCGCGAGCTCTCCGGTGCCGTCCGGGGAGCCGTCGTCGACGACCAGGACGTCGGCGTCGGGCACCGACCGGCGTACCCGCCGGACGATCCACTCGATGTTCGCCGCCTCGTTGTAGGTCGGCACGACGATCACCACTCGCCCCAGGGTCGTCATGCCTCTCCTGCTCCCGCGGTCACCGTGTCCGGGCTGCGCGTCGCGTCGGTGTCGCGTGCGGCCCGGCGCAGACGATAGTTCACGGCGAGGGCGACGAGCACCGAAACGACTGCACCGAGGGTGAACAACAGCTCGACGACAGGTGCCCACCGCACGGCCGGGGTCTGTCCGCCGTAGATCGGCAGCGACCGCATGAGCACCGACTGCTCCCTGACCGGGGCCCTCTCCACGACCTGACCGTCCGGGCCGATCACCCCTGAGACGCCGTTGGTGGCCGCCACCACGACGTAGCGGTTGGTCTCGATCGCACGAAGCCGGGAGATGGCGAACTGCTGCTCGATCTGGCCGGTGCCCATGTAGGTGGCGTTGTTGGTCTGCACGACGACCAGCTCCGCGCCGCCGTCGACGACGTCGTGCAGCAGCTCGTCGTAGGCGACCTCGAAACAGATCACGTCGCCGACCGTGGTGTCACCCATGGTCAGCAGGCCGGGCTCGGTGCCGGGGACCATGTCCCGCGGGATCTGGTCGAGGCGCTTGATCATCGGGGCCAGCAGGTCGCGGAAGGGGATGTACTCGCCGAACGGCACCGGGTGCGTCTTGGAGTAGCTCTGCTGCGGCCCACCTCCCGGCGTCCACACGATGCCCTGGTTGAGCACGTCACCGGGCTCCTCACCGCTGACCATCGCGCCGACGAGCACCGGAACCCCGACGGCGTCGACGGCGCCCTGGATGTCCGCGTGCACCGTCGGGTCCGCGAACGGGTCGATGTCGGTGGAGTTCTCCGGCCACACCACCAGGTCCGGTCGGGCGACCTCGCCGGCCTCGATCCGGGCGGCCAGGTCGTGAGTGGCCTGGACGTGGTTCTCGAGCACGACCCGCCGCTCGGCGAACGCGTCCATCCCCTCCCCCGGCACGTTGCCCTGGACGGCCGCCACGGAGACCACGTCCGTCGGTTCTTGGTCCGCTGCCGGCTCCCAGGGCGCGAACGCGGTGCCGGAGGAGGCCAGCAGCACGGGGACCGCGACGGCGGCGATCCCGCGCACCGGCGTACGCCGGGCCTCGAGCACCGCCCAGGCCAGGGTGGTGCCGAGCAGCGCCACCACGAACGTCGTACCGGGAGCCCCGACGTAGGCGAACAGTCCGGCCGCGGGAGTGTCTACGGTGGCGAACGAGAGGCGCCCCCACGGGAAGCCTCCGAACGGGAAGCTGGACCGGAGTGCTTCCACGGCCACCCACAGCATGGCCGTCCACAGCGGCCACCACGCGAACCGCTGGACCAGCACCGCTCCGACGCCCAGCAGCGCGTAGAAGACGCCCTCGAGCAGGGACAGCGCGATCCAGGCATCCACGCCGATCACCTGCAGCCATGGCAGCAGCACCAGCATGAACGCCGAGCCGAACACGGCACCGGCCACCGCCCCGTCACGGGGCGTTGCACCGCGCAGCAGCAGGCTGAGTCCCGCGACGCCGAGCGGCAGCAGCCAGACCAGCGCGAACGGCTCGAAGGAGACCGCCACCGCGACGCCGGCGGTCCCGGCCAGCGCGAGACGGACGAGCAGTGGCATGGCGTCAAAACTACCTGTCGGCGGAAAGCACGAGGGGGCCGGACCCTTCGGACCGAACCTGTACCCGCTGGCTGCGGGCCACGGGTCCGTTGTCTACTGGATGCCGGCTCCCTCGCGAGTCCTTGCCCCGTGTGCGCGCCACCGACCTCCGGGAACAGCGTGCCCCAGGTTCGTGGTACCCGACCTGGTCACGTGGTCACCTGGACGTCAGTGCGCGAGCACGGCCTGCTTGGCAGGACCACCGGAGACTCTGGTCAGGAAGACGGCGTCTGTCAACATCGCGCTGACCAGCACAAACGCACGAAACCGCAGGTCAGAGGGGTCCTTGGGCAAGGGGATCCGTGACGCAATTTTTACCGCGACGGCGTGTCGTCTCCCGACACGCCGCCGCTCTCGGGTACGACGACCGTCCCGGTCGCCGTCGTGGCCACGATCGGCTCGTCGAGGATGCGCGCTGCGGACTCCGACAGGTCGGGCCGTCCGCGCGCGATCACCGTCGCGCTGAAGTCGATCGTGCGCGACCGGGTGCCGACCCGCACCACCTCCGCGCGCACCTCGACCACGTCGCCGGCCCGCACCGGGGCCCGGAACTGGACGTCGGAGTAGGAGGCGAACAGACCTTCGTCACCGTCGGTGCGGATGCACACCTCGGTGGCCACGTCGCCGAAGAGCCCCAGCGAGTAGGCACCGTCGACGAGGTTGCCGGCGTAGTGCGCGTGCGAGTAGGACACGTAGCGCCGGTGGGTCACCACGAGACCGAGTCGGGGGTCCTGGTCCATCTCACACTCCTGCCTTCGCGCGCTCGGCACGCCTGGTCACGATCATCTCGGTCAGGTAGCTGGCCACCTCACCGGGGGTGGTGCCCCGGGCGAAGACCCGGTCCACGCCGAGCTCGTCGGCCATCGACTCGTCGAAACGCGGACCGCCCGCGATCAGCAGCGGCCGCTTGGCTGCCGGGTACGCCTCACGGAAGGCGGCGGACATCTCCTTGGTGTTGAGCAGGTGCGCGTCGCGCTGGGTGACGACCTGGGAGACAAGGACCGCGTCGGCGCCCTCCTCCTGCGCACGGGCGACCAGCTGGGGCACCGACACCTGGGCGCCGAGGTTGACCACCTTGATCTCGCCGTAGTACTCCAGGCCCTTCTCACCGGCGAAGCCCTTGATGTTCATGATCGCGTCGATGCCGACGGTGTGCGCGTCGGTGCCGATGCAGCCGCCGACGACGACCAGCTTGCGCCGCAGTCCCCGCTTGATCGCGAGATTGACCTCCTTGGGGGTCAACAACGGGTAGTCGCGCTCGACGACGGTGACCTTCGAGGTGTCGACGAGGTGGTTGACCCGGCCGTACACCACGAAGAACGTGAAGTCGGGGCCCATCGGTTTGGCGTGCACGACCATCGCCGGGTCGATGCCCATCTTGTTCGCCAGCTGGGCGGCCGCGCCCTCGGCGGTCTTGGAGTGCGGCATCGGGAGGGTGAAGGACACCTGCACCATCCCGTCGCCGGTGGTGTCGCCGTACGGACGCAGGATGCTCATCGCTCCCCCTCCAGGATCTCGGTGGCCGGGTTGAAGTACTCCGCCGCCTTCTTGGCCACCCCGTCGAGGCCGCGACCGGAGTCGGCCGGCCGCTTCATCAGCCCGAACGTGCCGTCGGCGATCGCCTCGAGGAGGCCGTGCCTGCCCTCGTGCGCGACGATCCGTTCGAGCAGGTCGATGCTCTCCCCGAGCACCTGACGCGCCCGCTCGGCGATGAACCCGTCCGGCGCGGGGCGGAAGTCCTCCTGCAGCCGGCCGGCCGCGTTCAGCACGTAGCGGACGTTCTGCAGGGCGAGGTCCCGGTCGGACAGCCACGGGGTCACCACGGCCTCGGTCATCATCCCCACCAGCAGGATGCCCTGACCGGTCAGTGCGCCGGCCAGGTTGAAGAAACCGTCGAGCAGGTAACCCCGGAAGATGTCGCCGGTCATGTGCCGGGTGGGCGGCATCCACTTCAACGGTGCGTCGGGGAACAGCTCCCGGGCCAGCAGGGCGTGCGCCAGCTCCATCCGGAAGCTGTCGGGGATCTCCGGGTCGATCTCGAAGGCGTGGCCGAGCCCGAGCTGCCAGTCCTCGAGGCCGGCCTCCTTGGCGAAGTACTCGTTGAGGAGCTGTGAGGTGGTCACCGTGTGCGCGGCCTCGACCGCGTCCGCGGTGGTGAGGTAGTTGTCCTCGCCGGTGTTGATGATGATCCCGGCGCGGGCGTGCACCTGCCTGCTGAACCGCTGGTCGACGAAGGTGCGCACGGGGTTGATGTCGCGGAACAGGATCCCGTACATCGAGTCGTTGAGCATCATGTCGAGCCGCTCGAGGCCGGCGAGCGCGGCGATCTCGGGCATGCAGAGGCCCGAGGCGTAGTTGGTGAGCCGGACGTAACGCCCCAGCTCGGCGCTGGACTCGTCGAGCGCGGCCCGCATCAGCCGGAAGTTCTCCTGCGTGGCGTAGGTGCCGGCGAACCCCTCGCGCGTCGCCCCCTCGGGCACGTAGTCGAGCAGCGACTGACCGGTCGAGCGGATCACCGCGATCACGTCGGCACCCTCACGAGCAGCCTGTTGCGCCTGCGGGATGTCCTCGTAGATGTCGCCGGTGGCCACGATCAGGTAGATCCACGGCTTCTGCGCCGGGTCGCCCCAGCGCTTGACGAGCCGTTCGCGCTCACGACGCCGGGCGTCGACCCGCTTGAGTCCCGCGCCCACCTGCTTGCGGGATGCCGACCGGGCCCGGGTCAGGTCCCTGCCTTCGGGCAGCCGGAACCGCACCGACCCGGCCGCCGCCTTCTGCGCGAGCACGGTGAGGTCGTCGGCGTCGCCGCGCACCAGCGCGTCCCAGACCGGCAGTGCCACGCCGTGTTCGATGCCCACGTCGCCTCGCACCGCGTCGAGCAGCCGGTTCGCCCACGGGATGCCGTCGGCGTCCGCCCCCTGCAGACCGGCGAGCCGCAGCGTCGCGCGTTCCACCGAGACGGTGGTGTGCTGCTTGGCCAGGTCGACGATGGGCCGGCCGACCTTGCGGGCCAGCGACCGCGCCTTGCGGACGGTCACCGGGTCCAGGTCGAGCTTGCCCCTCCCGCTGGTCGAGCTCGTCGAGACCTGACGTCTTGTGGTCACGTGAGTGCTCCTGGTTCTTCGTAGGCGACCTGCCCCGCCACGACCGTCATCAGGCAGGTGGGTAGGTCGGTGTCGGGGTGCAGGTCGGGGAGGTGGGGTACGCCGGCGCGCGGGTCGGTCGACCAGGCGGCGACGCGCTCGTCAGGGGTCTGCACGACGAGGTCGCTCGGGGCGTCCCACACGGCCAGGCTGGCGGGTGCGCCCACGGCGATGACGCCTCCCTCGTCGCGGCGAGCCGCTCGCCACCCGCCGCGGGTGTGCGCGTTGAAGGCCGCGCGGACGGTGAGCCGCTCGTCGGGGTTGTGGTGGTGAGCCGCGGCGCGCACCGCCGCCCACGGGTCGAACCGGGTCACGGGGGTGTCGGAGCCGAACGCCAGCGGCACGCCGGCCCGGTTCAGGGAGGAGAAGGCGTTCATCGGCCGAGCCCGCTCGGCACCGAGACGCTGGGCGTAGAGGGATTCCTCCCCGCCCCACAGGCCGTCGAACATCGGCTGCATGCTCGCGGTGATCCCGAGCTCGGCGAGGGTGGCCATGTCCTCGGGCGTGACCATCTCGACGTGCTCCAGACGGTGCCGCCCGCGCACGATCGCGTTGACTCCCAGCTCCTGCGCGGCTGCCCGGAAGCCGGCGACCACCTCGGCGACGGCCCGGTCGCCGATGACGTGGAACCCGGCCTGGAGCCCGGCGCGAGTGCAGGCCACCACATGGCGATGCACCTGCTCGGCGTCGAGGTACAGATGGCCGCGGGTGTCGGCGTCGGCGTACGGCGCGTGCAGGGCCGCCGTACGGGATCCCACCGCTCCGTCGGCACACAGGTCGCCCGCAGCGCCGACGCAGCCCAGGGCTCGTGCCTGCTCGACCCCGTCGAGCCGGCCCCAGTAGCCGACCACTTCGGGCATGACGCCGCGCGTGCGCACCTTGTCGATCCGGACGAAGTCCTCGGCCGGGGAGTCCCCGGGCGCGCCCATTTCGTGGACCATGCCGATCCCGACCCGGGCGGCGTCGCCGAGCGCGCGGGCGATCGCATCCTCCTGGGCCGAGTCCGGGACCATCTCGAACACCGCTTCGCGGGCCACGATGTTGGCCTGTCGCGCCACCAGACCGTCGGTGCGCCAGCCCTCGGTGCCGGTCAGGGAGGGCAGGGCGTCGACGAAACGGGTCGAGACCACAGCCGAGTGGGCGTCGACTCGGGCGAGGTAGGCCGCCTTGTCGCCGACGGCACGGTCCACCTCCTCGCGGGTGAACGGGCGGCCCTCGGGCCAGCCGGTCTCGTCCCAGTTGAGGCCGAGCACCACCGGGAAGCTGGAGGTCCGGGCGTGCTGCGCGAGGAGGTCGAGGGCCTCGGCCAGGCTGTGGACGTCGGTGAAGTCGACCCCGACGGACACCATGCCGGTCTGCGACAGGTGCACGTGGGCGTCGACGAACGCCGGGGCGACCAGCCTGCCCTCGAGGTCGACGATTCGGTCGGCGTTGTCGGCGAAGTGCGCCGAGGCGTCGTCGTCACCGGTCCACACGATCTGCCCGTCCTCGATGCAGAGTGCGGTCGCGTGGGGGTCGGCGGGGGTGTGGACGTAGCCTCCGCGGAACAGGATCCGAGTCATGCCGTCATTCTCACAGCCGGCGCTCGAAGAGGCCTCGGACCCCGGTGCTCCCGCGCACAAGCGACATGGCGTAGTCGGCGTGACCCGGGACGTAGCCGTTGCCGACGAGCATGGTCACGTCGGCGGCGAGCCCTTCGGCACCGAGTGCGGCGGCGCTGAACGAGGTCGCCATCGAGAAGAAGACGACGGTGCCCTTGTCGGCGGTGGACAGGATCGCCCCTCCCTCGCAGCCGGGCACGTCGACGCAGACCACCGTGACGTCGGCCGGGCCGCCCGCCGACGCGACCGCCCGGGACAGCGCAACCGGGTCACGCGCGTCGGCGATCGCGACCGCGTCGGCGATCCCGGCCGCCTCCAGCAGAGCCGCCTCCGCCTCGGTCGGGACGATGCCGATCGTGCGTGCTGCTCCGGCCTGCTTGGCGGCCACCAGGGACAGGGACCCGGACTTCCCGGCGCCGCCGATGACGCACACCGTCGGCCCGCCCCCGGTCGTCGACCCACCCCCGGTCGTCGAGCCCGTCGAGACGTACTCCCCCACCACCCGCGCGGTCAGCGCGGGCGCACCGCAGACGTCCATGACGGCCAGGGAGAGCTCGCTGGGAAGGTCGTCGGGGATGCGGGCGGCGATGGAGCGGCCGAACAGGATCGCGTAACCGTCTGCGGGCACCTGCTCGCTGTGGCCGTCCCACCGCGCCAGGCCGTCCTCGATCACCAGCGGGGTCAGCGTGAGCGAGACCAGCGTGGTCACCCGGTCACCGACCGACAGGCCGAGCGGCGACTCCTCCCCCACCTCCTCGACCGTGCCGACCAGCATCCCGCCCGACCCGGTCTCGGGGTTCTGCATCTTGCCCCGCGTCGCCACGATGTCCAGCACCTCCTGACGGACCGCGTCCCCGTCGGCCGTGCCGTCCTCGCGCGTGTGCTTGCGCTCGAGCTGGCGGAACGACGCAGCGTCGAGGTTGAGCCGCTCCACGCGGATCCGGACCTCGTCGGGCCAGAGCTCGCGGCGGGTGTCGAGCCGGATCGCCGCCTGCGGGAGCACCCCGGCAGGCTCGATCACGCGGTGCAGCCCGGTCGGGTCGCTCCGTCGGGCCCCCACCTGCGTCGCCTCGCTCACGCCGAATCGTCCTTCCGTCGCACCCGCAGTCTACAAATCTTGCGGTGTGTCAGTTGTCTGACAAGAGATTCTTTGCGTACTCTGACATGCAGAGCGGACGGACGCCAACCGGACGCGCCCAGGCAAGCCCAACTGCGATCGATGAGGACCGGAGTGCGATGACCACCAACCAGACGGCCGACGGCCAGCCCTACGTCTACCGCCAGGTGGAGCTCGTCGAGCCCGACTGGACCCGGTTCCCGGGCTGGAAGGACGTCACGGTCCAGGAGTGGGAGTCCGTGCAGTGGCAGCGCGCCCACTGCGTGAAGAACGTCAAGCAGCTGCGGGACCTGCTCGGCGACCTCGTCGACGAGCGGTTCTACGCCGACCTCGAGCGGGACCAGGCCGAGCGAGCCACGATGTCGATGCTCGTGACCCCGCAGATGATGAACACGATGATGCGTCACGACGAGCCGTCCGGCCCCGGCTCGCTGACCGAGGCGATGTACGCCGACCCCGTGCGTCGTTACATGCTGCCGGTCTTCTCCGACCGACGTACCGACTGGCCCTCCCACCCGCACGCGACCCGGGACTCCCTGCACGAGCACGACATGTGGGTCGCCGAGGGACTCACCCACCGCTACCCCACCAAGGTGCTCGCCGAGCTGCTGCCGACCTGCCCTCAGTACTGCGGCCACTGCACCCGGATGGACCTCGTGGGCAACTCGACCCCGGTGGTCGACAAGCTCAAGTTCCTCGGGAAGCCGGTCGACCGCCACGCGGCGATGATCGACTACCTCCGGACCACCCCCACCGTGCGCGACGTGGTCGTCTCCGGCGGTGACGTGGCGAACCTGCCCTGGGCTCGCCTGGAGGACTTCGTCACCAAGCTGCTCGAGATCGAGAACATCCGCGACATCCGCCTCGCCACCAAGGCGCTGATGGGCCTGCCGCACCACTGGCTCCAGGACGACGTCCGCGCCGGCATGGAGCGTCTCGCCCGCACCGCGCGCGACCGGGGCGTTTCGATCGCGATCCACACCCACGTCAACCACGCCAACTCGGTCACCCCGCTGGTGGCCAAGGCTGCCAAGGCGATGCTCGACACCGGCATCCGCGACGTGCGCAACCAGGGCGTGCTGCTCAACGGCGTCAACGCCGACGCCCACACGCTGCTCGACCTGAGCTTCACGCTGCTCGACGGCGCGCAGATCATGCCCTACTACTTCTACATGGCCGACATGATTCCGTTCAGCGAGCACTGGCGGGTCTCGGTCGCCGAGGCGCAGGCCCTGCAGCACGCGATCATGGGCTACCTGCCCGGCTTCGCGACCCCGCGCATCGTCTGCGACGTGCCGTTCGTCGGGAAGCGGTGGGTGCACCAGATGGAGTCCTACGACCGCGAGCTCGGCATCACGCACTGGACCAAGAACTACCGCACGTCGATCGAGGCCAGCGACCCCGAGGCGCTGACCCGGACCTACCAGTACTACGACCCGATCCACACCCTGCCCGAGGCCGGCCAGGCCTGGTGGCGCGAGCACCACGACCACGGCACCGCCGAAGCCGAGAAGCAGGCGGCTGCGTCGCGCGAGGCCGCGGAGGCGCAGAAGCTGCTGCCGATCGGCTGACCTACCTCAGCACCTCGCGCAGCTTGGCCCGCCGGCCGGTGATCAGCAGGGCCCTGCTGTACATCGCCGAGGCCAGGCGCGCGAGGAGTACGGCGGTCACCGCGGTCACCGCCAACGCGAGCCACAGCTGGTAGGTCGGGACGTGCCCGGCGGCCCACCGGATCGGCATCGCCACCGGCGCGCTGAACGGGAAGATCGACACGGCCGTGCTCCAGATGCTCGAGGGGTCCTCCATGACCACGGTCACCGCCAGCATGTAGCTGGCGATCAGCAGCATCATCACCGGCAACACGGCCGAGGCGGCCTCGGTGACCTTGTCGACCAGCGCCGAGGTGGCGGCGAACAGGAACGCGTAGAGCGTGAAGCCGACGACGAACCACGCCACCGCGAGTGCGAGGTCGCCGGCGGCCACCGCCGGGAGTCCGATCGCGTCGGTGACCCGGACCCCGATCGCCAGCGGCACGGCCAGCACCAGCAGCTGCACGAAGGTCACGATCCCGACGGCGAGCACGGTGCCCACGAGCGCCTGCGACGGCCGCAGCACCGCGAGCAGGACCTCCGAGATCCGGGTGGACTTCTCCATGGCCACGGTCGTGGAGATCGCGTTGCCGGCGAAGGTGATCGCGATGTAGAGCACGATCCCGACGAGGAAGCCGAGGCCTGCGCGGTCCTCGTCGGCCACCCGTCCGACCGAGACCTGCTCGGGAGGCCGCACGCTCTGCAGGCCCTGGATCTGCTCGGGGGTGAGCCCCGCCTGGCTGAGCCGACGGGTGGTCTCCACGGCGACCGCAGCCTGGGCCACGAGCACCGGGAAGGTGCCGTCGGCCTCGCTGAAGGTGAACAGCTTGTCCCCGACGAGTCCTGCCGTCGCGTCGCCGTCGGCGACGGTGCGGCGCACCGCCGCGCGGTCCTCGCGTTCGACGAACTCGACGGTGAAGTCCCCGCCGCTCTCCGCCTGCTCGAGCGCGGCCACCAGCCCAGTGGGCGCCTCCCCCACTGTCGCCAAGGTGTACGTCGTCTCGTCGTCCCCGATCAGCTGGGGTGCGACCACACCGCCGATCGAGAGCAGCAACAGCAGACCGGTGACGACCTTGAAGGTGCGCGAGCGGACCTGCTCGGTGAGGCTGCGCAGGGCCACCAGCCAGGTGCCCTCCCACCACGTGCGCATCAGCGGACCTCCTCGTGCTCGACGGACCGGCCGGCAGCGGCCAGGAACAGCTGGGAGAGGGTGGGCAGGTCCAGACCGAAGTCGGTGACCCGGCCCGCAGCGCGCGCGGCGTCGAGGACGGCGAGCGGGTCCACGCCCGGGGGGACCGCCAGCCGCAGCTCGTCGGCCTCCTGGCTGACCAGGGTGACTGCGGGCACCGACTCGTACCACCGCGGGTCGGCGCCGGAGACGTGCAGCCGCAGCTGGCGCTCCCCCGAGGAGGCGCGCAGGTCGGCGACCTCGCCACTGAGCACCGTCCGGCCGCGGTCGACCATGGCGATCTCCTCGCACAGGTCCTGGACGAGGTCGATCTGGTGGCTGGAGAACAGCACCGTGGCACCACGCTCGGCGCGCAGCCGCAGGGTCTGCGAGAGCGACTCCACGGCGACCGGGTCCAGGCCGTTGAACGGCTCGTCCAGGACGACCACGTCGGGATCGTGGACCAGGGCGGTGGCCAGCTGCAGCCGCTGCTGCATGCCGCCGGAGAGCTTGTCGGTGCGGTCGGGCCAGCGGTCGCCGAGCCCGAGCTCCTCCAGCAGCGCACGCGCACGCTCGGTGGCCTCGGCCTTGCTCAGGCCGTGCAACCGGCCGAAGTGCACGACCTGCTCGCCGGCCGGCATCGCCGGGTAGAGGCCCCGCTCCTGCGGCATGTAGCCCCATCGCTGTCGGTGAGCCTCGCCGACCGGCGCACCGTCGTACCGGACCTCTCCGGAGTCGGGCGTCAGCACGCCGAGCAGCACCCGCATGAGGGTGGTCTTGCCGGCACCGTTGGGGCCGAGCAGGCCGGTGATCACCCCCGGGGTGACGCTCAGGCTGACTCCGTCGAGTGCCCGCCGCTCGCCGAAGGTGTGCACCACGTCGACGACGTCCAACCCGTGTCCCGGCGCCATCAGCGCTGCTCCTCCGTGACGGTGAGCGCCTCGACCAGCCTGGTCACCGACCCGCCCAGCCCCCATCGCTCGCTGAGCGCGACGAGCCGGTCCGGTGCGACTGGCGTCCTCGGCAGGGTCAGGTCCGGCTGTCCGAGGTCGAGGTCGCGGGCGACCTCGACCACCTTGGGGGCCACCGCCAGGTACTGCGCGGCGTCCTTGATCTTCCGGCGCGGTCCGGGTGCCATGGCACTGCCGGCATCCTGCGCAGCGGCAAGGATCCCGTCGAGGTCGCCGAAGCTGCGCAGCAGACTGGCCGCGGTCTTCTCCCCCACCCCGGGCACGCCGGGAAGGCCGTCGGACGGGTCACCGCGCAGGGCAGCGAAGTCGGCGTACTGGCGACCGTCGATGCCGTACTTCTCGCGGACCACCGCGTTGGTGACCTGCTCGTGCTTGCCCACGCCCCGAGCGGTGTAGAGGACCCGCACCGCGGCGTCGTCGTCGACGAGCTGGAACAGGTCGCGATCGCCGGTGACGACGTCCACGGGCATCCCCGCATCCGTGGCCAGGGTGCCGATCACGTCGTCGGCCTCGTAGCCGTCGGCGCCGACGACCCTGATCCCGAACGCCTCGAGGACCTCCTCGATCACCGGGATCTGTGCCTCCAGCGGGTCGGGCACCTCCTCCTCGAAGTGCGCACCGCCCGGCCTGGGGGCGGTCAGCACCTGCTCCACCCGGTGAGCCTTGTACGACGGGAGCAGGTCGACGCGCCACTGGGGACGCCAGTCGTTGTCCCAGCAGCAGGCCAGGTGTGTGGGCCGGTAGTCCGTGACCAGCCTGGCGATGAAGTCGAGCAACCCCCGCACGGCGTTGACCGGGGTGCCGTCCGGGGCGGTCACGGAGTCGGGCACCCCGAAGAACGCGCGGAAGTACAGGCTTGCGGTGTCCAGGAGCATCATGCGCTGAGTCACGGTGGCGAGTCTTCCAGACCGATAGGGTGAAGCCGTGGAAGACCTCGACCGCCGCATCCTCTCCCTGCTCGCCGCCGACGGCCGGATGTCCTTCACCGACCTGGGCAAGGCCACCGGCCTGTCCACCTCCGCGGTGCACCAGCGCGTCAAACGACTCGAGGCTCGCGGGGTGATCAAGGGCTACGCCGCACAGCTCGACTACGACCAGCTCGGCCTGCCGTTGACCGCGTTCATCTCGATCCGGCCGATCGACCCCTCGCAGCCCGACGACTCCCCCGAGCGGCTCAGCGGGATCTCCGAGATCGAGAGCTGCTGGTCGGTGGCCGGAGACGAGTCGTACATCCTCAAGACCCGGGTCGCCACCCCGGTCGACCTCGAGGACCTGCTCGCCCGGATCCGCAGCGCGGCCAACGTGTCGACCCGCACGACGATCGTGCTCTCCACGCCCTACGAGAACCGCTCGGTCGACTAGCTGGGCTCCAGGATCCCTCGCCACTGCCGCGGGACGCGCTGGGCGAGACCCATCTCGCTGCGGATGGTCTGGCTGATCCGGGTGGCGAGGTCGAGAGTGACCTCCACCGACCGAAGCCCGCTCTCGAGCTCGTCGTAGAGCGCGGAGTCGGTCAGCCGCGACATGTTCGCCAGCACGGTCAGGTGCGCCGTCGACGCGGCGCCGCGCAACGTCTCGACCGCAGCCATCAGCTCCAGCCGGCTCCGGGTGCGGCGCACCACGAGCATCTTCTCGGCGAGCAGCAGCATCGAGTGGCAGGTGTCGAGCAGCGTCGCCGTGGCGCGGATGGCGCCGCTCAGCGAGCTGGTCAGGATGCGGGCGCGCTGCACCGGGTCGTCCTCCTGGGCCGGTGCCGTGTCGGCCCGCCGGGCGAGCGAGGCGACGTCGTCGTCGAGGAGGCGGGCCAGCTCCGAGAGCAACCGCGCCTGGTGCCGGGCGATCCCGAGGGCGTCGTAGTCGGAACGGGAGAGTCCGGTCCGGTCCTCGGCCACCCGCGCGAGCTGCTCACCGGCCAGCACGGCCAGCCCGAAGGGCGAGAGGGCGCCGCCGGGCTCGGGGCCGCGCAGGATGAACTCGTCGATCCACGACGTGCGGGGCGCGTTGGCCACAGATCCTCCACTGGGCGCACAGAGGCATCCCGGAAAACGGGTGGTTTGGGATACTTACCGAAGGGTAAAGGATCGGCTTGGCTTATGCGAGGCCGTCTCGGCGCGTCTCAGTCCGACACGCTGGAGTACGCCACGACCCCGCGCCGCAGCGCGTCCGAGGCCCGTCGCGCGGTGCGTCTCAGCGGCGTGTCGCCGGCGGCGTCGGCCACCTGGTCGGTGAGGTCGAGCAGCTGCTTGACCCAGCGGACGAAGTCCCCGGCGGCGAGATCGGTCTCGGTCAGCACCGCGTCCAGCGAGGCACCCTCGGCCCACCGGAAGGCTCCCCAGACCAGCCCGAGATCGGGCTCGCGCAGGAAGTCCAGCTTGTGCTCGCGCTCCAGAGCGTCGAGGTCGGCCCAGACCGAGACCATCTCCCCCAGCACGTCGCGCACCCGGCCACCAGGCAGGCGTGGTGCGGAGGCGTCGTCGGCGCGGCGTGACTCGTACACCAGGGCCGACAGCACCGCGGCCAGCTCGCTGGGACCGAGGTCGTCCCACAGTCCCTGCCGCAGCGACTCGGCGGCGATCAGGTCCATGTCGGTGTAGATCCGCATCAGCCGCTCGCCGGTCGCGGTCACCTCGTCGTGCTCGAGGTAGCCGAGCGAGGTGAGCAGGTCGCAGACCCGGTCGAACTGCCGGGCGATCGTGTTGGTCCGCTGCTCGATCCGCCGCTCCAAGGTCCGCGCGTCACGTGCCAGCTTGTGGTGCCGCTCGGCCCAGCGGGCGTGGTTCTCCCGGTCGTCGCAGCCGTGGCAGGGATGCGCGCGCAGCTGGGAACGCAGCTCGCTGATCTCCTGCTCCCCCTGCTCCTGGCGCCCCCGCGGCGACGGACCGCGGCCACGGGACGCCTTCCCCCGGCCGGGTGGCGGCGGGGTCAGACCGTGGGTCTTGGCCCGCAGCGCGGAGGCCAGGTCCCGGCGTGACTGCGGGTTGCGCCCGTTGAAGTTGCGCGGGATCCGCATCCGGGTGACCGCCTCCACGGGCGCGGGGAAGTCGACCAGCGAGAGCCGTCGCGCCTGGCGGTCGGCCGTGACCACGTAGGGCCGCGGCCCCTCGCGCTCGGACACCGCGCCGGGGTCGACCACGACCGCCATCCCGGCGTAGCGGCCGGCCGGGACCTCGATCACGTCGCCGGGCCGCAGCGCCTCCAGCGAGCTGATCACCTCGTCGCGACGGTCGCTCCTGCGCGCCTTCGCGAGACGGGCCTCGACGTCGCTCAGCCGGCGCCGGAGCGCGGCGTACTCCATGAAGTCGCCGAGGTGGCAGGTCGCCGCCTCGGCGTACCCGGCAAGCGCCTCCTCGCTCTTGCGCAGCTGCCGGGCGAGCCCGACGACCGCCTTGTCGGCCTGGAACTGCGCGAAGGAGGACTCCAGCAGCTCACGCGCGGTGTGCCTGCCCACCCGCTTCACCAGGTTGACCGCCATGTTGTACGACGGTCGGAAGGACGACTTGAGCGGATAGGTGCGTGTCGAGGCGAGGCCGGCCACCGCCCGCGGGTCCATCCCGGGCTGCCAAAGGACCACGCCGTGCCCCTCGACGTCGATCCCCCGACGACCGGCGCGGCCCGTGAGCTGGGTGTACTCCCCCGGGGTGATGTCGGCGTGGGTCTCGCCGTTCCACTTGCTGAGCTTCTCGATGACCACCGAGCGCGCCGGCATGTTGATGCCCAGCGCGAGGGTCTCGGTGGCGAAGACGACCTTGCACAGTCCCTCGGCGAACAGCGCCTCGACGCACTCCTTGAACGTCGGCAGCATGCCGGCGTGGTGGGCGGCGATCCCGCGCGTCAGGCCCTCGAGGAAGTCGTGGTAGCCGAGGACGTGCAGGTCCTCGTCCGGGATGTTGCGACAGCGCTCCTCCACGAACCGGAAGATCGTGTCCCGCTCGGCGGGGCTGGTGAGCCGGAGGTTGGCGTTGAGGCACTGGGTGACCGCCGCGTCACAACCCACCCGGCTGAAGATGAAGACGATCGCGGGGAGCAGCCCCTCGGAGTCCAACCGCTCGACGACGTCGAACCGGCTCGGCAGGTAGGGGCGGCGCATACCCTGCCCTCGCGCTCCTGCGCGACCCCGAGGCCCACCCCGCTTGTCCCGCCGGTCGTTCGTGCGCGTCGAGCGCCAGTCGTCCCGGGCGACCTTGAGCAGGTCGGCGTTGACCTTGGACTCCCCACCGAGGCCGGCACTCTCCCGGTCCGCGAACAGGTCGTACATCCGCTTGCCGACCATCACGTGCTGGTAGAGCGGTACCGGCCGGCGCTCCTCGACGATGGTGGTCGTCGCCCCCCGGACCGTGGACAGCCACTCACCGAACTCCTCGGCGTTGGAGACCGTCGCCGAGAGGGAGACCAGCGCCACCGAGTCGGGAAGGTGGATGATCACCTCCTCCCACACCGCCCCGCGGTACCGGTCGGCCAGGTAGTGCACCTCGTCCATCACCACGTAGCCAAGGCCGGCCAGCGTGCGCGACCCGGCGTAGATCATGTTGCGCAGCACCTCGGTGGTCATCACCACGATCGGCGCCTCGCCGTTGATGGTGTTGTCCCCGGTGAGCAGGCCGACCCGGTCGGCGCCGTACCGTTCGACGAGGTCGTTGAACTTCTGGTTCGACAGGGCTTTGATCGGTGCGGTGTAGAAGCACTTCTTGCCCTGGCTCAGCGCGAGGTGGACCGCGAACTCGCCGACCAGGGTCTTCCCCGAGCCGGTGGGCGCAGCCACGAGGACGCCGTTGCCCGCCTCGAGCTCCCGGCAGGCCTGCACCTGGAAGTCGTCGAGCTCGAAGTCGTAGAGGCCCGCGAACTCCGCGAACACCGGCGACTTCTGGTCCCTGCGAAACTTCGCGTACTGCTCCGACGGTGTGCTCATCGGGGGGCCAGTACCCGAAGTGCGCCGGGAACAACGTCCACGGTCAGCGGGAGCGCGCCGAGCCGCTCCCCATCCGCGTAGGCGACGATGCCGGGCGCTGCGACGGTGACCGAGCGGACCCGGTGGTGCTCGTACTGCGGGTGCCGCGTGTGCCCACCGGTGTAGAGCTTGGGATAGGTCCGGACCAGGTCCGGCTTGCTCATCGGCTTGATGATCACGACATCGAGCATGCCATCCTCGAACGAGGCACCGTGGGTGATGCGCAGCCCCCCGCCGAAGGAGGGGCCGTTGCCCACGGCGACGAGCATCGCGTCGAGGCGTCGTACCTCCCCGTCGAGCTCGAGCGTGTACGGGATCGGCTCGAACACCCGCAGCTCCGCGAGGGTGGCCAGGGTGTAGCGCATCTGGCCACGGGGCCAGCGCATCCGGTTCGCCCGCTCGTTGACCAGCGAGTCGAAGCCGGCTGCCAGCACGGTGACGAAGTACGACGGCCCTGCCTTGGCCAGGTCGATCGTGCGCACGTGGGACCCGACCACGACGTCGGCCGCCTCCTGCGGGTGACGACGGGGGATCCCGAGGTAGCGAGCCACGTCGTTGCCGGTCCCGGCGGGGATGATCCCCAGGTTGGCCTGCGAGCCGGCCAGGGCCTGGACGGCCATGTGCACCATGCCGTCACCGCCGACCACCACGAGGCTCTCCACTCCCGAGTCGACCGCCTCGCGGGCCAGCGCCAACGCCTCGGGACCGTCACTGCCCTGGAGCTGGTGGACCACGAACCCGGCCTCCTTGAGCCGCGGCAGCGCGATCGCCGCTGTCCGGGAGCCTGCTCCCCCGCCCGCGGAGGGATTAGTCAACAGCGCGATCTCTCTGGCCACGGCGCCGAGGATACGCGTGTGCCGGAGCTCGAGCCCCCGCCGGTCGAGCCTGTCGAGACCCGCGGTGGTCGAGCCTGTCGAGACCCCGCGGTGGTCGAGCCTGTCGAGACCCGCGGTGGTCGAGCCTGTCGAGACCCGCGGTGGTCGAGCCTGTCGAGACCCGCGGTGGTCGAGCCTGTCGAGACCCGCGGTGGTCGAGCCTGTCGAGACCCGCGCTGGTCGAGCCTGTCGAGACCCGCGGTGGTCGAGCCTGTCGAGACCCGCGCTGGTCGAGCCTGTCGAGACCCGCGCTGGTCGAGCCTGTCGAGACCCCGCTGGTCGAGCCTGTCGAGACCCCGCTGGTCGAGCCTGTCGAGACCCGCGCTGGTCGAGCCTGTCGAGACCCGCGCTGGTCGAGCCTGTCGAGACCTTCTCATCCACAGATCGCCAGATCGCTCTGTCCGGAATCTATGGCTTGCGCCCAATCTGGAAGGTATGCCCTACACCTACATCCTCCGGTGCGCAGACGGCACCTACTACGTCGGAAGCACCTGGGACCTGGCACGCCGACTCAGCCAACATCAAGAAGGCACCGGGGCCCGCTACACCGCACGCCGTCGCCCCGTCGAGCTGCTCTGGTCCACGGAGTTCGAGCGGATAGAGGACGCCTTCGCTCTGGAGAAGCAGTTGCAGGGCTGGTCACGGGCCAAGCGTGAGGCGTACATGGCAGGGCGGTTCGACCTGCTGCCCGAGTTGGCGCGGGGGCATGGGCGAGGAGACGCACCGAGCGACTGATGCCTGTGACAGGCTCGACCTCGGGCCACCCTCGACCACCGTCCCCGGGGTCTCGACAAGCTCGACCACCGTCCCCGGGGTCTCGACAAGCTCGACCACCGGGTCTCGACAGGCTCGACCACCGGCTCACGCTCGACCACCGTCCCCGGGGTCTCGACGAGCTCGACCACCGGGTCTCGCTCGACCACCGTCCCCGGGGTCTCGACGAGCTCGACCACCGACTGGCTCGACCAGCGGGGGCCGAGCCGGCCTAGAGGCGCAGGGCGGCGACGAAGGTCGCAGGACGCACGCCGACGGCCTTCGCCAGTCGGCCGAGCGTGTCGAGGACCCGGTCGGCGGTGAACCCGGTGCCGGGCACCGCCAGGGTCAGCCGCTCGTCGTACTCGATGAGCAGGACCTGGCCGAAGGACCACTGCTCGTGCACGGCACGGCGCCAGTCCGGGTCCAGCACGGCCGCGGGGTAGGCCACGTCGGCGGCGAGCAGGTCGCACGCCAGGCGCTCGGGACCCGCAGAGAGCTCACCGGTGACCCGGACGGTGTCCCGGACGGACGACGACGCCTGCCAGGTCACCTCACCACCGGCCAGCCACTCAGGAAGGTCGAAGGGGTCGACCTCGATGGTGGTCGGAGCGGCCACGCTCAGTCCTGCTCGTCGAGGTCGGAGGCCCGCACGTCGTCGCGGGAGTACGACAGCGGCGAGGCCTCGTCGTCGGCGAGACCGTCGAGCCCCTCGTCGTGGGCCCTCTTGGCACGGCGTCGGTCGACGAGGCGGGCGATGCCCTCAGAGACCAGGAACAGCACGGTCATCGGCAACGCGAGCATGAGCATCGAGAACGGGTCGGTCGACGGGGTCGCCACCGCTGCGAAGACGAAGGTGCCGACCACGATCCAGGGCCGGTACGCCCCAAGCGCCTTGCCGGAGACGACCCCGGCGAGGCTGAGCATCACCACGAACAGCGGGATCTCGAAGGCGATCCCGAACACCAGCAGCATCCGGGTCAGGAAGCGGAAGTACTCCCCGAACTCCACGAGGTTCTGCAGGGCCTCCGGAGTGAAGCCGATCAGGACCTCGATCCCCTTCGGCAGCACGTAGTAGCCGACCGCGACGCCGAGCAGGAACAGCGGGCCGGCGACGGCGGCGAAGACCTTCGTCCATCGCTTCTCGTGCGGGTGCAGCCCGGGCATGATGAACGCCCAGATCTGGTACAGCCAGAACGGGCTCCCGAGCACGACGGCGGCCAGCGCGCACAGCTTCAGCTGCAGCAGCAGCGGGTTGGCGACGCCGGTGAGCACCGGTTTGGAGTCGACACCCTTGCCCTCGAGGATCTCCTGCGCCTGTGCGTACGGGGCGTAGATGAGGTCGAAGAGCTGCTCGTAGAAGAACCACGCGACGACGATGCCGAGGACGAGAAGCATCGCCACACGCAGCAGCCGCGCGCGCAGCTCACGCAGGTGGTCGGCCAGCGCCATCCGACCGTCGGGACCCACGGGGTTCTTCGGGGTGGTCCGGAAGAGCGCGACGGCTCCGCTGAGAGACACGGGTGGTGTAGACCGGTTGGGCGGGCGTCAGCGCTCCGCGTCGGGACGGGACTCGTGCACCGGCGACTCGATGGTGGTCGCCTCGGCGCGGTGCGCGGCGTCGATCTGCCGCTGCTCCGGGGTCTTGTACTTGTCGTCGACGCCGTCGGTGTCGTCGTCCATCAGGCCCTTGGTCTCGGCCTTGAAGATCCGCAGGGCGCGGCCGCTGCCACGGGCGAGCTCGGGGAGCTTCTTGGCGCCGAACAGCAGCACGAGAACGAGCAGGATCAGCAGGATCTCGGTGGGACCGAGGTTCATCGCCATCGGCGTTGGTGCGAAGTTCATGACGTCCTCTTCGGTTGCGGAGCTCGCTGACATGGTAGCCCGCGTCACACGTAGTTACCCAGGGCGTCCGTGGCCGCCCGGTGTACGGCAGATGACAACTCGGCGGGACTCGCCACCCTCGCCGACCCACCCAGGCGCAGCACCAGGCGCACCAGCCACGAGGGATCACCGACCCGCAAGGTCACCCGCAGTGCTCCCTCGCCGAGCTCCTCGATGCTCTCGACCGGGTAGTACTCCCCCACCCAGCGCGCCGACGGCTCCAGCACCAGCGTTGCCAGGGTGTCCCGCGGCGAGGGCGAGAAGATCCCCTCCGACAGGTCGCGCTCGGGGAGGTCGGAGTGGTCGTCGACCGGTACGTCGAGCACCTCGGCCGTCGACACCCGGTCGAGCCGGAACAGCCGACGGTCCTCCGCCGTCCGGCACCACGCATCGAGGTAGGTGTGACCCTCGGCGGTGACCAGCCGCAGCGGGTCCACCACCCGCTCGGTCACCTCGTCGCGGCTGGGCACGTAGTAGTCCATCCGCACCTGACGGCCGTCGCGGACCGCGCGTTCGAGATCGCCCCGCAGTGCGGCCAGGCCGGAATCCGACTCGTCGAGGCGTACGTCCACCTGCGCTGCCAGCGCCGCCCCGTCACCGGCGGCTGCCTCGAGCTTGGCCAGCGTGCGGTCGACGACCGGGCGGACCGACTCGTCACCGCCCTCGCGCAACGCCCGGAGTGCCACGATCAGGGCGGAGGCCTCACTGCTGCCCAGCCGCAGCGGGCGGGTCAGGTAGTCGGCGTTGGAGAGACGGATCACGCCCTCGCCTTCGAGCGCGTCCATGTCGATGTCGATCAGGTCGCCCATGCCCAGCCCGGGCAGGCCGCAGAACCACAAGACGTTGAGGTCCTTGACGATCTGGGCCGGCCGGACCCCGAAGTCGGCGGCGGCCTGCTCGAGCGGGACCTCCTCGCGGCTCTGGATGTAGGGCACCAGAGCCAGCAGCCGGCCGACCTGGTCGCGTGCGCCGCTCATCCGGCCAGCTCCGAGGCGGCCACGCGCCGCAGCCTGCCCACCACGAGCTCGCGCAGGTCGTCGGGCTCCTCGACGACCACGTCGGCGCCGAAGGACAGCACCTCGTCGGCCATGGCATCGGTCCGCGCATAGCGCACCTCGATGCGGTCCCAGCCTTCGGGATGGGAGCCTTCGACGGGCTCTCCCTGGCGTCGCAGGCCGAGTGCGGTGCCCTCGCGCACCAGCAGTCGGGCGCGGTGGTCGGCAGCTGCCGGCGCGAGCGAGTGCGTCAAGTCTCGGATGTCGGTGCCCGGCGGCACGTGGTAGCTGCCCGGCGTGCCCGTCGTACGGACCTCGCCCTCGACCCGGGAGAGCCGGAACAGGCGCGGCTCCCCCCGGTCGGTGTCGTGGCCGACGACGTACCAACGGCCGCGGAACGACACCACGCCCCAGGGCTGCAGGTGCCGCTCGGCACTCGTGGTGCTGGTGGCGGTGCGGTAGCGGAACGCCACCGGAGTGCGCTGCTGTGTCGCGGCCCAGAACGCCTCGAACGACGGCTCCGTGACGCTCAGCTGCGGCGCGACGCTGTCCAGCTCGGTCCGGTCCACCTCGACACCGGCGGCCTTCAGCTTCACCAGGGCGTCGGAGGTCGCCGAGGCGAGCCCGGCGTGCTGCCAGACCCGGGCGGCGAGACCGATCACCGCGGCCTCGTCGGGCTCGAGGTCGATCTGCGGCAGCTCGAAGGCCGATCGCTCGATCCGGTAGCCCGGCTCGTCCTCGAAGGCTCTGTCGAGGTAACCCACCTCGATCGGCACGCCGAGGGAGCGCAGCTCGTCCTTGTCGCGCTCGAACATCTTCTCGAAGGCCTCGTCACCGGCGTCGCGGTACTGCTCCACGACCGAGCGGATCCGCTCCTTGGTCACGTAGCTGCGCGAGACCAGCAGGGTGATCAGCAGGTTGAGCAGCCGCTCACTCTTGCGTGCCGCCACGGCGTCCCCCTCTCATGCCACCGGTCACGGCGCCGGGTCGACACCCAGCACGTCGACGACGAAGGCGAGCGTGGAATCGCCCGGGATGCTGGGCGGGCTGCCCTGCTCGCCGTACGCCATCTCCGGCGGAGCGATGATCAGCACCCGGCTGCCGCGCTTGACGTCCACCAGACCCTGGTCCCAGGCCTGGATCAGACCGCCGATCCCCACCGGGAAGGTGCGCGGCTCGGTGCTGTAGGACTCGTCGAAGACCTCGTCGCTGCCGTAGACCTGGCCGAGGTAGTCGAAGGTTACGAGGGAGGCGTCGCGTGCCGAGGGCCCCTCGCCCTCGATGAGGGTGATCACCTGCAGCTCCTTCGCGGGCTTCTTCGCGGCGCCGTCGAAGCTGATGCCGGTGACCGCACCGTCCTTCTCCTCGACCGTCGGCAGGCCCTTGGGCAGATCGGTCGCCGGCTCGCCCTCGGGGGCCTCCAGCACCTCGGTGGGCTCGACGGACATCACGTCGACGACGAACACGACGTCGTCCTCGGGCCCGATGCCGTACTGCTCGTTGCCCTGCTCGCCGAAGGCGTCCTCCGGCGGCGTCGCCACCACGACCCGACTGCCGACGGTCTCCCCCACCACGCCGTCGATGACCGCCTGGAACAGCTGGCCCTGCGCCATCTGGAACGCCGCCGGCACCTTCTGGTCGTAGGTGCTCAACGCCTTCTCGCCGGTGGAGCCGTTGGCGACGTACAGGTGGAGCACGGCCTGCTCGCCCTCGACCACCGGGTTGCCGTCGCCGGAGGTGAGGACCTCGGTCTCGGTCTCCTCGAGGTTCAGCGCCTCGTCGACCTTCACCGTCGGGGCGGTGCCGAACTCGCCGGTCACCTCGAGGCCGTCGAGCGCCGGGCTGGCTGACGAGCCGGGCTCGTCGGCCTCGCCGCAGGCGGCGACGCCGAGCAGGAGCAGGGGTACGGCGGTCAGCGCAACGAGACGTCGGCGCACAGGTTTCACCTCAGGTCAGGACGGACGACAGCGGCTGCCCACCCTATCCGGACAGCCTGAGAGACCGATGAACCGGCTCACATGCCGTCGATGAGCTTCTGGACGCGCTCGTCGTGGGAACGGAACGGGTCCTTGCACAGCACGGTGCGCTGCGCCTGGTCGTTGAGCTTCAGGTGCACCCAGTCGACGGTGAAGTCGCGGCGACGCTCCTGGGCGCGCTTGATGAACTCACCGCGGAGCCGGGCCCTCGTGGTCTGCGGCGGCACCGACTTCGCCTCGAAGATGCTCAGGTCGTTCGCCACCCGGGCGACCGCACCGCGCTTCTCGAGCAGGTAGTACAGCCCGCGGTTGCGATGGATGTCGTGGTACGCCAGGTCGAGCTGGGCGATCCGCGGGTGGCTCAGCGGCAAGCCGTGCTGGGAGCGGTAGCGGTCGATCAGCTTCCACTTGATCACCCAGTCGATCTCACGCTCCACCAGGCTCAGGTCGCCGGACTCCACGGCCTTCAGGCCGCGCTCCCAGAGGTCGAGCGTCCGCTCGATGACCGGGGTGTGCAGCTCGCGGCGGTCGACGAAGTCGCGGACCCGGGCGAGGTACTCGCCCTGGATCTCCAGCGCGCTGGCCTCCCTGCCGTTGCCGAGGCGGACCTTGCGCCTGCCGGTCATGTCGTGCGAGATCTCCCGGATCGCCCGGATCGGGTTCTCCATCGTGAGGTCGCGCATCACCACGCCCTCCTCGATCATCCGCAGCACCAGGTCGGTGCTGGCCACCTTGAGCATCGTGGTGGTCTCGCTCATGTTCGAGTCACCGACGATCACGTGCAGCCGGCGGTACCGCTCGGCGTCGGCGTGCGGCTCGTCGCGGGTGTTGATGATCGGCCGGGACCGGGTGGTGGCGCTCGAGACCCCCTCCCAGATGTGCTCGGCGCGCTGGCTGACGGTGTACATCGCACCGCGCGGGGTCTGCGTGACCTTCCCGGCGCCGACGATGATCTGCCGGGTGACCAGGAACGGGATCAGCACGTCGGCGAGCTTGCCGAACTCCCCCTGGCGCGCGACCAGGTAGTTCTCGTGGCAGCCGTAGGAGTTGCCCGCGGAGTCGGTGTTGTTCTTGAACAGGTACACGTCCCCGGCGATGCCTTCGTCGTGCAGGCGTCGCTCGGCGTCGATCAGCAGCCCCTCCAGGACCCGCTCCCCCGCCTTGTCGTGGGTGACCAGGTCGACGATGTCGTCGCACTCCGGAGTGGCGTACTCCGGGTGGCTGCCGACGTCGAGGTAGAGACGGGCGCCGTTGCGCAGGAAGACGTTGCTGCTGCGGCCCCAGGACACAACCTTGCGGAACAGGTAGCGGGCAACCTCGTCCGGCGAGAGACGCCGCTGCCCGTGGAACGTGCAGGTGACGCCGTACTCGTTCTCGATCCCGAAGATCCGCCGGTCCACTCTGCCACCCTAGGTGGTCAACCTCACGGACGCACGGGACTCGCCCCGACGTCTCACCAGGCGTAGGGTCCCGCGCCGTGGAGTTCACCGAGTACGACACCCGCCTGGCCTCCTACGCCGTCGTCGTCGACGACCGGGACCGGATCCTGCTCGCGCTGTTCAACCAGAGCCCGACGCCTGCGTGGACGCTGCCGGGCGGCGGCGTGGAGCTGCACGAGTCCGTCGAGCAGGCGGCGGTGCGCGAGCTGCGCGAGGAGGCCGGGTACGCCGTGGAGCTCGGCCGGCTGCCTCACGTGCCGCTGGTGGCCAGCGCTCTGCGCCTGCTCGCCGCGCGAGGCTGACCGCTTCGGCGCCCGTCGAACATGCAGCCAGCGACCTCTCGGACGGACGCACGCGGAGCGCGTCGGTTGAGTCCGCCCAGCTGCATGTTCGACGGCACAGTTCAGCCGGGCGCGTGTGCCCCGAGCGATGCGGCCAGCAGGTCGGCGGTGCGGTGGAGCCAGTCCGGCCGCGGGGTGCCGTAGCGCACCAGCTCGGCCAGGTAGGCACCGAGCACGAGGTTGACGGTCAGGTCGGCGTCCACGTAGGACGCGAGCCGGCCCTGCCCGACGTCGTCGCGGATCTGCTCGTGGATCGGCTCGAGCGCCGACTGCAGGGCCCCGCGCAGGGCGGCGCTGAAGTCGGGGTCGTTGTCGGCCACCACCGCGGCGACGCCCCCACGGCCGATGCTGCCCGCGAGGACCTCCTGGGTCCGGGCGAGCACCCAGGCGAGCTTGTCCCGGACCGACGCTCCCTGCGGCGGCTCACCGCGCTCGACTGCAGGCTGCAGCGCTGCCTGCAGCAGGTCGCTCCTGTCGCGGTAGCGCCGGTAGATCGTGGTCCGCGCGATGCCGGAGCGTGCCGCGACCGAGGCCACGTTGACGGCCTCCGGTCCCTGCTCGCGGATCAGCTCCAAGGTCGCGGCGACGATCCGCTCGTCGGTCTCGGCGCGGCGCGGTCGGCCACGCACGCTGTCGCCCTGTGCACCCACTGGTCGTCTCCGCTCGGTTGGAACTCCCGAATCTTTTCGCTACAGTAACTGTAGCGTAAGACGGTCGTACTCGGCGGCCGCCTTCCGCCGGGAGGAAGGAAGCATGATGAGCCCGTATCTGGCAATGGCCATGCTCGGCGCGTTCGCCCTGGTGATCGGGGCGGTGGTCTTCGGCGGGACCCTGATCGCCTACGCGCTGGAGAGGCGCGCCGCGGAGCAGTCGGCCAGCGCGTCGGACCGCAGCGTCGACACTCCAGGCCCCGAGCAGCAGGAGGCACCGCTGCGCCGCGCTGCGTGAGCGACACCGCTCAGAGCAGATCGGCGTGGTTCAGTCGTGGACGGTCTTGTCGTCGACGCGCCGCCACTGCCGTTCCTCGTCAGTCGGCATCGGAGCCGGCCTGCGCGGGGTTGGTGGACTCCCCCGCTGCGTGCGCGCCGGTCTCGGCTCCGGTCCGCGCGCCGAGGATCTCGCCGAGCTGGGCGGCGTGCAGCCGCTTGAACTTGCGTTGCTGGGCGCGGGTGCGGTCCAGCACCGCGACCTCCAGGTCACCCGCGGCGATCACCCGTGGCTCACCGTCGCCCTGTCCGCGGCCGAGTGCCTCGACGGCCACCCGGACCGCATCCTCCAGCGCGGCACCCTCGCGGTAGTGCTCGCGCAGCTGTGCGGCCACGGCGTCCGCGTTGCCGCCCATGACGGCGAACCCGTGCTCGTCGGCGACCTGACCGTCGTAGGTCAGCCGGTAGATCTGGTCCTGCTCGGGCGTGTCGGCGACCTCGGCGACGAAGATCTCGACCTCGTAGGGCTTCTCGCCGCCGCTGGAGAAGATCGTGCCCAGGGTCTGCGCGTAGGCGTTGGCCAGGCCCCGCCCGGTCACGTCACGCCGGTCGTAGGCGTAACCGCGCATGTCGGCGAGCCGGACGCCGGCGATCCGGAGGTTCTCGAACTCGTTGTAGCGCCCGACGGCGGCGAACGCGATCCGGTCGTAGATCTCGCTGACCTTGTGCAGGGCCTGCGAGGGGTTCTCGGAGACGAACACGATGCCGTCGGCGTACTGAACGACGACGACGCTGCGGCCCCGGGCGATGCCCTTGCGCGCGAAGTCCGCCCGGTCCTTCATCAGCTGCTCGGGCGAGACGTAGAACGGCATGCTCATGGTGTGTTCCTTGGACTAGGGATCTCGACGGGCTCGATCAGCGGGACTCTCGATCAGCGGGTCTGGCTCATGACCGTCACGTCAGCGGCGCGGCGGGTCCGTCCGGCCGGGTCATCCGAGCGTTGATCACGCGGTCGGCGATGGCCGCGACCTCCTCGTCGGAGAGCCGCCGGTACCCGTCGGCGGTGATCTGTCCGACCACCGGGAAGATCCGCCGGGTGAGGTCCGGTCCGCCTGTGGCCGAGTCGTCGTCCGCGGCGTCGTACAGCGCCTGGACGACTGCCGTGACGCAGCCGTCGGCGTCGAGACCGTCGCGGTAGAGCTTCTTCAGCGACCCGCGCGCGAACAGCGAGCCGGACCCGACGGCGTGGAAGTCGGTCTCCTCGTAGCGGCCGCCGGTGACGTCGTAGGAGAAGATCCGTCCGTGGCCGGACTCCAGGTCGTAGCCGGCGAAGAGGGGCACGACGGCCAGCCCCTGCATCGCCATGCCGAGGTTGGAGCGGATCAGCGCCGCGAGCCGGTTCGCCTTGCCGTCCATCGACAGCGTCGAGCCCTCGATCTTCTCGTAGTGCTCCAGCTCGGTCTGGAACAACCGGACCAGCTCCACGGCCAGTCCGGCGCTGCCGGCGATGCCCACGGCGGAGAACTCGTCGGCCGGGAAGACCTTCTCGATGTCGCGCTGGGCGATGATGTTGCCCATCGTCGCGCGGCGGTCGCCGGCCATCACGACACCGCCGTCGAAGGTGGCCGCGACGATGGTGGTGCCGTGCGGAGCCAGCTCGGCGGCGCTGCCGGCCGGAAGGCTCCGGTTCGCCGGGAGCAGCTCGGGCGCCTGTTGGCCCAGGAACTCCGCGAAGGAGGAGGACCCGGGCGCCAGGTAGGCGGAGGGCAGGCGGGCGTCGACCTGTCGTGGGTGACTCATGTTGTGGCTACTCTCCACCCTTCTGGATGAACGACTTCACGAAGTCCTCGGCGTTCGACTCGAGCACGTCGTCGATCTCGTCGAGGATCGCGTCGATGTCCTCGTCGAGCTGCCCCTTGCGCTCGGCGACGTCCTCGCTGGGCGCGACCTCGGCCGTGTCCTCCGATGTCGAGGACTTCTTCGGCTGCTTCTGCTCCTGTGCCATGGCGATCCTCCTCTGCTCGGGGGGCGACACCGCCCCGGCAAGGACGACCCTACCCAGTCAGGGCGGCGAACAAGGTCTCAGCAGTGTCACAACGGTCCAGAAGCTCACCGACGTGGTTGCGCGTGCCGCGCAGCGGGTCGATCGTCGGCACCCGCTGCAGTGACTCGCGGCCGGGCAGGTCGAAGATCACCGAGTCCCACGAGGCGGCCGCGATCTGGTCGGCGTACTTCTCCAGGCAGCGTCCCCGGAAGTAGGCGCGGGTGTCCTCGGGCGGCCGGTGCATGGCCGAGGTGATCTCCTCGTCGGTGAGCAGACGGTCGATCCGGCCCAGGTTCACCAGCCGGTGGTACAGCCCCTTGTCGGGCCGGATGTCGGAGTACTGCAGGTCCACCAGGTGCAGCTTCGCGTCGTCCCAGTCCAGGCCGTCGCGGTCGCGGTAGGAGTTGAGCAGCTTCAGCTTGGCGACCCAGTCGAGCTCACGGGCGCAGAGCATCGGATCGGTCTCGAGCCGGGTCAGCACCGACTCCCAGCGCGCGAGCACGTCGAGGGTCTGTGGGTCGGCGTCGCTGCCCTGCCTGTCCTCGACGTACTTCCGAGCGAGGTCGAGATACTCCATCTGCAGCTGGACGGCGGTCAGCGTGCGCCCATCGTGGAGGGTCAGCAGGTGCGTGAGCGACGGGTCGTGGGAGACCGCCCGCAGCGACCGCACCGGCTGCTCGACGGTCAGCTCGCGGCCGATGAACCCGTCCTCGATCATGGCCAGGACCAGCGCCGTCGTGCCGACCTTGAGGTAGGCGGAGATCTCGGAGAGGTTCGCGTCGCCGATGATCACGTGCAGGCGGCGGTACTTGTCGGGGTCGGCGTGCGGCTCGTCACGGGTGTTGATGATCGGACGCTTCAGGGTGGTCTCGAGCCCGACCTCGACCTCGAAGTAGTCAGCGCGCTGGCTGACCTGGAAGCCGTGGTCGCGCCCGTCCTGGCCGATCCCGACCCGTCCCGCGCCGGTCACCACCTGACGGCTGACGAAGAAGGGGGTGAGATGCCGCACGATGTCGCCGAAGGGGGTCCGCCGGCTCATCAGGTAGTTCTCGTGAGCGCCGTACGAGGCGCCCTTGTTGTCGGTGTTGTTCTTGTAGAGCAGGATCGCCGGCGCCCCGGGCACCGCGGCCGCGAACCGAGCGGCGTCGAGCATGACCTGCTCCCCCGCCTTGTCCCACAGCACGACGTCGTGCGGGTTGGTGCACTCCGGGGTGGAGTACTCCGGGTGTGCGTGGTCGACGTACAGCCGGGCGCCGTTGGTCAGGATCACGTTGGCCAGACCGAGGTCCTCGTCGGTCAGCTGCGAGGCGTCGGCGGCCTCTCGGGACATGTCGAAGCCGCGGGCGTCGCGCAGCGGCGACTCCTCCTCGAAGTCCCAGCGTGCCCGGCGGGCACGCAGCTTGGAGCCCGCGTAGGCGTTGACCACCTGGGAGGACGCCACCATGGGGTTGGCGGAGGGCTGGCCGGCGACCGAGATGCCGAACTCCGTCTCGGTGCCCATCACGCGTCGGACGCTCATGTTCTGAGCCTACGCGGGCACTCCGACACGTAGGATCGAAGGTGCATCCGATCTCCTCCGCCGGACCCTTGGAGGACATGATGGCGACCGAACACCAGCCGGCGATCTCAGCGCAGGAGATCCTGGATGCGCTCGGCCGCGCGGTGGTCGTGGCCGACATGAGCGGGGTCGTGATCGCCTGGAACCCGGCCGCGGAGCAACTCTTCGGGTGGACGGCGCAGGAGGCGGTGGGCCGCAAGGCGAGCGAGCTCACCATGCCGAACCTGTCCGAGACTCGCGCCGAGGACATCGCGCGGGCCCTGAAGGACGGCACGACCTGGTCGGGCGCGGTGCCGGTACGTCGCAAGGACGGCACGGTCTTCACGGCGCTGGGAAGCATCCGCGGGATCTACCGCGACGGCGCGCTGGTCGCCGTGGCGGGCACCACCACCAACCTGGGAAAGGTGCTCGAGCCCCTGCTGGAGAGGTCCACCGACGCGGCCCTCGTGCTGCGCTCGGACGCGGTGATCACCTACGCCAGCCCGGCCGTCGAGCAGCTGTTCGGGTGGACCGAGTCGGTCGTCGGCACGAGCATCCTGCCCCTCCTGCACCCCGACGAGCGACCCGCGCTGGCCACGTTCATGGAGGAGGTGGTCGCGCATCCCGGCGCGCACCCGGCGCTCGAGATCCGGCTGTTGACCGAGACCGGCTGGGTCTGGGCGGAGGCCGCGGTGACGAACCTCCTCGACGACCCCGACGTCCGGGGTGTCATCTGCAACCTGCGGTGCAGCGTCCGGCGCGAGGCCCACGAGACAGCCGAGCGCCAGGTGGCGCAGCTGACCACCGCGTTGCGGTCACGCGTGCTGATCGAGCAGGCGAAAGGGTTCCTGGCGGCTCGTCACGGGGTGACCCCCGACGCAGCCTTCACAGCTCTCCGCAAGTACGCTCGCAGCAACCACCTGGTCATCCACGAGGTGTCGAGACAGGTCGTCGAGGGTGAGCTCACGCTCCCGATGTAGTCCGCGCGGGTGACGGCCGGTGAAGGCCATATGCGGACATTCCGGGCGCAATCGTGCCGGGCTCCGCCTCGTCTTCGACGTCGGGCCAACGATTTGGTTGCAGCGGCCGGGACGCCTGCTTACCGTCTTCCTGTTCGCTCTCCCGCATCCGGGAGAAGCCACCCCAGACTCCGGTGGCACACGAGATGTTCCTCCGGAGGTTGTCCTCGATGACGACTCTTGCTGCGGCACATTCCCGGCCCCGCCAGCGCAGCCGCGCCGACCAGGCTTGCGCGGTGCTCCTGAAGGTGGCCATGGCCGACGGCTGGCAGGCCGAGACCGCCGCTCGCACCCTCCTCGACGAGATCCACGAGGACCCCCGACTGCTGCGGATCCTGCGCGCACGGGTGTCGCGGGCGATGCTGCTGCGACCCACCGCGATCGCGAACCGCGCCGCCGCCACGCTCGAGTGCGCCGTCGCCCTGCCGCTGGCCAGGTGCGCATGAGCACCGTGCCGGCCGTGCTGGAGCCGCAGGCGCTGCTCGTGGAGCAGGCCAAGGGCGCACTGATGTTCCGCTACGGCATCACCTCCTACGAAGCGCTGGGCGTCCTGCTGCGCTGGTCCCGGGAGAGCGGAGCCGGGCTCACCGAGCTGTCGCGCGCGCTGACCCATGGCGTCTGCCAGGGCCGCGCCACCTTCGGCATGGCCGGCCCCTGGCTGGTCCGCTGGGTGGAGCAGCGCCTTCGCAACGATCTCGTCGATGACCAGGACGCGCCTGTAGGTCAGTTACGCACGCTGCAGGCGCAGTAGCCGGGGGGATGCCGAAGGGGGCGGGACCAGCCAGGTCCCGCCCCCTTCGTCGCGTCCGCGGTCTCCGTGGATCAGAGGTACTGTCCGGTGTTCGACACGGTGTCGATGGACCGGCCGGGCTCGGTGCCCTGCTTGCCGGTGATGAGCGTGCGGATGAACACGATCCGCTCGCCCTTCTTGCCCGAGATCCGCGCCCAGTCGTCCGGGTTCGTGGTGTTGGGCAGGTCCTCGTTCTCCTTGAACTCGTCCACGCAGGCCTGGAGCAGGTGCTGCACCCGCAGGCCCTTCTGGTCGTTGTCCAAGAGGTCCTTGATCGCCATCTTCTTGGCCCGGTCGACGATGTTCTGGATCATCGCGCCGGAGTTGAAGTCCTTGAAGTACAGGACCTCCTTGTCGCCGTTGGCGTAGGTGACCTCGAGGAAGCGGTTCTCCTCGGTCTCGTCGTACATCCGCTCGACCGTCGCCCGGATCATCCCGCCGACGCACGCCTCGCGGTCCCCGCCGAACTCGGCGAGGTCGTCGGCGTGGAGCGGGAGCTCGGGGGTGAGGTACTTGGAGAAGATGTCGCGGGCGGACTCGGCGTCGGGGCGCTCGATCTTGATCTTCACGTCCAGCCGGCCCGGCCGCAGGATCGCCGGGTCGATCATGTCCTCGCGGTTGGAGGCGCCGATCACGATGACGTTCTCGAGCCCCTCCACACCGTCGATCTCCGACAACAGCTGCGGCACGATGGTGTTCTCGACGTCGGAGGAGACGCCGGACCCGCGGGTGCGGAACAGGGAGTCCATCTCGTCGAAGAACACGATGACCGGCGTCCCGCCGCTCGCCTTCTCCCGGGCCCGCTGGAAGACCAGGCGGATGTGCCGCTCGGTCTCGCCGACGTACTTGTTGAGCAGCTCGGGGCCCTTGATGTTCAGGAAGTAGGACTTGCCCTCCTGGCCGGTCTTGGCAGCCACCTTCTTGGCCAGCGAGTTGGCCACGGCCTTGGCGATCAGCGTCTTGCCGCATCCGGGCGGACCGTAGAGGAGCACGCCCTTCGGCGGCTTGAGCTGGTGCTCCTTGAAGAGGTCGGGGTAGAGGTACGGCAGCTCCACCGCGTCGCGGATCTGGTCGATCTGACCCTTCAGACCACCGATGTTCTCGTAGTCGATGTCGGGGACCTCTTCGAGGACGAGCTCCTCGACCTCGGACTTGGGCACCCGCTCGTAGACGTAGCCGGAGCGCGCGTCGAGCAGCAACGAGTCCCCGGCCCGCAGGGTGAGGTCGCGCAGTGGCTCGGCGATCCGCACCACCCGCTCCTCGTCGGCGTTGGCGATGACCAGGACCCGGTCGCCGTCGGCGAGGATCTCCTTGAGCATGACGACCTCGCCGACCTCTTCGTAGTCGAGGGCGGCGACGACGTTGAGGGCCTCGTTGAGCATGACCTCCTGCCCGCGGCGGAGCTCGTCGAGCTCGACGGTCGGGCTGACGTTCACGCGGAGCTTGCGGCCCCCGGTGAACACGTCGACGGTGTCGTCGTCGTTGCGGCTCAGGAAGGTGCCGAAACCGGCGGGCGGCTGCGCGAGCCGGTCGACCTCCTCCTTGAGCGTCATGATCTGGTCGCGCGCCTCACGGAGCGTCTGGGCGAGACGTTCGTTCTGCGCGGTGACCGCGGCCAGCGAGCGCTGGGTGTCGGCCAGCCGCTGCTCGATCGCGCGCGAGTGCCCGGGGGACTCCGCGAGCCGGCGGCGGAGGTCGGCGACCTCCTCCTCGAGGAAGCTCACCTGCGCCTTCAGCTCCTCGGGCGAGCGCGCCGGCCAACGGCCCGAACCACTGTCTGATGCTGACAAGCCCATCACCTCCGGGAGCATGGCCTTCGAATTGCGACCCTACCCGTGGTGACAAGTTTGTGAAGAGGATATCGGCGGAGTGTCTTTACCTTTGCCGGATCCGTCGGTGGCTCAGGCGTCGAACGGCTCCTCGACCACCGTCGGCGGCAGGCCCGAGGGCCGCGGGCCCTGGTAATCGGTGCCGTAGGCCCCCGGGGCCGGGCGGCGCTTCTTGGCCGGTGCCTTCTCCCCTGGTGCCATCCGCCGCGCGGTGACCAGGAAGCCGGTGTGGCCGATCATCTTGTGTCCCGGTCGGATCGCCAGGCCCTCCACGTGCCAGTCGCGCACCAGCGTCTCCCACGGCTGGGGCTCGGTGAACCCGCCGTGGGCGCGTAGGGTTTCCACGACCCGGCCGAGCTGCGTCGTGGTGGCCACGTACGCACACACGAGTCCGCCCGGCGTCAGTGCATCGGCGACGACGTCGACACACTCCCAGGGCGCGAGCATGTCGAGGACCACCCGGTCCACCGAGCCGGGGCTCTCCCCCGCCGGCAGTGCCTCCACGAGGTCTCCCACGGTCAGCCGCCAGGCAGGATGCTGACCGCTGAAGAACTGGGTGACGTTCTTGCGGGCCACCTCGGCGAACTCCTCGCGGCGCTCGTACGACGACACGACGCCGTGCGGGCCCACCGCCCTGAGGAGCGAGCACGTGAGCGCGCCGGAGCCGACCCCGGCCTCGACGACCCGGGCCCCGGGGAAGATGTCGGCCATGGCGACGATCTGGGCGGCGTCCTTCGGATAGACGACGGCCGCACCCCGAGGCATGGACACCACGAACTCGTTGAGCAGGGGCCGGAAGACGAGGTACTCGCCTCCGGCGGACGAGGTGATGCTGAAGCCCTCGGGCCGGCCGATCAGGTCGTCGTGGTCCAGCGAGCCGCGGTTGGTGAAGAACTTCTTGCCGGCCTCGAGGCAGATGTTGTGGCGACGGCCCTTGGTGTCGGTCAGGCGGACCCACTCCCCCTCGCGCAGGGGACCCCGGTGGACCCCCGACCAGGTCTCGGGGGCGACGTCGTCGGTGGGCAGGGCAGCGTCGTCCGAGGTGGGGTGGGAAGGCATGGGCAGCAGGATATCGGGGCTCAGCGCGTGGCCGCGAAGGCGCGGTCGACGTCGTCGCTGACCAGGACGCCGTACACACTGCCGTCGGGCTCGACGAGGAGGTACTCGGTGGCCGGGGTGCGCTGCATCGCGCGCACGAGCGGCTCGCCGCCGAGGTCGGCGGACAGCAGGAGCCCCGGCTCGAGGGTCCGTGAGATCGCCTCCACGCCCAGCCAGGGCCGGCGCTCCTCGGGGGTGGCGAGCAGGGCGGCCTCGTTCACGATCCCGCCGGGACGACCGTCTCTGTCGAGCACCACGATGCTGCCCGCCTGCTGCTCCTGCGCCCGGCGTACCGCCTCGGAGACCGGGAGGTCGTGCGGCACCGCCACCGCGCGCCGGGCGAGCGTGCGCGCCTGAAGGGCGGGCAGCTTGCGCCGCACCTTCGCCGACATGATGGCCGCCGACGCGCCGCCCCAGAGGAAGGTCGCGATCACGAACGCGAGCAGGTAGTCGATGAGGTCCGGCGGCCGGTTGAAGAGCACCGGCTGCAGCAGGGGGTAGAGGAGCACCAGGGCGGCGACCACCCGTCCCGCCCAGCCGGCGACGATCGTGCCCTGGTGGGGGCTGCGGGTGAGCTTCCAGACCGCGGCGCGCAGCACGCGCCCACCGTCGAGGGGCAGGCCGGGGACGAGGTTGAGGATCCCGACGAGGAGGTTCGCACCGGCGAGGGCCTGCACCGCCATGAGCAGCAGGCCACCAGGAGTGACGAAGGCGAGCGCGAAGAAGACCATGCCGACGGCGATCGAGGTCAGCGGCCCGACCACGGACACCCCGAACTCGCGGCCGGGGGTGTCCGGCTCGCCCTCGATCTCGGTGACACCACCGAGGAAGTGCAGGGTGATCGACCGGACCGGCAGCCCGTAGTGCTTGGCCATCAGCGCGTGCGACATCTCGTGCAGCAGGACCGAGAGGTAGAGCAGCACGGCGAACGCGAGCCCCGCGACGTAGCGCCAGCCGCCCAGACCGGGCTGGACCTCCTCCACCCGTGGTGCGAGGAGTACGGCGATCAGCAGCGCGACCAGGAGCCAGGACGAGCGGACCAGCACGTCAACGCCACCGATCTGCCCGATCCGCCACGTGCCGGGGGGCTGTCTCCGCGCGGGCGGGCTGCCGGGGCTCTGCGTCTGCTGGCTCACGGCTCCAGGCTATCGAGCCGGCACCACCTTGGTCCCTCCACCGAAATGTCGGCGGGCTCGCCTAGTGTTCTGGCCATGACGCAGGACGTGGAGACCAGGACCGTGGTTGACGGCATCGACGTCGTCGGCTCGCTGTCGCCGAGCCGGGCCGGCGACTTCATGACCTGTCCCCTGCTCTACCGGTTCCGCACCGTCGACCGGCTGCCCGAGCCGCCCTCTCCCGAAGCCGTGCGCGGCACCGTCGTGCACAAGGTCCTCGAGGACCTGTTCGACCTGCCCGCACCGCATCGCACCCCCGAGCGGGCCGGCGCCCTGGTCCAGCCGGCCTGGGAGGCGGTGCTCGAGGCCGAGCCGGGGATCGCGGAGATGTTCGCCGCCGACGGGCCCGAGATCGGTCCCTGGCTCGCCTCGTGCCGCGAGTCGCTCGACCGCTACTTCGCGCTGGAGGACCCCACCCGGCTCGAGCCGGCGGAGCGGGAGCTGTACGTCGAGACCCTGTTGGACTCCAAGCTGCTGCTCCGCGGGTTCATCGACCGCGTGGACGTCGCGCCGACCGGCGAGATCCGGGTCGTCGACTACAAGACCGGCAAGGCCCCGCACCCGGCGTTCGAGGCCAAGGCACTGTTCCAGATGAAGTTCTACGCGCTGGTGCTCTGGCGCACCAGGGGCGTCGTGCCGGCAATGCTCCAGCTGATCTACCTCGGGAGCGGCGAGCTCCTGCGCTACACCCCGGACGAGGCCGACCTGCGTGCCACTGAGCGCAAGCTCGAGGCGCTGTGGAAGGCGATCGACCGCGCGCACGAGTCCGGTGACTGGCGGCCCCGGCGCAGCGCGCTCTGCGGTTGGTGTGCCCACCAGGCGCTGTGCCCGGAGTTCGGAGGCACACCACCGGACCTGCCCACGTCGGACTCGTCGGCCGCGACGACCCTCGAGCTCAGTCGAAGCTGAGTCCGGACTCCGCCGGCGTGGTCTCGTGCGGGGCGATCTTGCCCGCCTCGATCTCCTCGGCCCAGTGGCACGCCACCCGGTGGCCCGGCCGCAGCTCGCGCAGGGCAGGCCGCTCCGTGTCGCAGCGGGTCTCCTGGCGGAACGGGCACCGGGTGTGGAACCGGCAGCCCGACGGCGGATCCGAGGGGGACGGCAGGTCACCCGTCAACAGGATGCGTTCGCGGGAGGCCTCTACGACCGGGTCCGGCACGGGGACCGCGGACATCAACGCCTTCGTGTACGGGTGCAGCGGGTGGTCGTAGAGCTCCTCGGAGGCCGCCTGCTCGACGATGCCACCGAGGTACATCACGGCGACCTCGTCGGACACGTGCCGCACCACAGCCAGGTCGTGGGCGATCACGAGGTAGGTGAGCCCGAGCTCGTCCTGGAGCTGCTCGAGCAGGTTCAGCACCTGCGCCTGGATCGACACGTCGAGAGCCGAGACTGGCTCGTCGGCGATGACGAAGGCCGGCTCCATCGCGATCGCCCGGGCGATCCCGATCCGCTGCCGCTGACCGCCGGAGAACTCGTGGGGGTACTTCCTGGCGGCCGACGCGGGCAGGCCGACCTTCTCCAGCAGCTCGCGCACCTTCGTCTCGGCGTCGAACTCGATCCCGTGCGCACGCAGCGGCTCGGTGAGGATGGTCTCGATGCTCTGCCGGGGGTTGAGACTGGCGAGGGGATCCTGGAACACCATCTGCATGTTCTGTCGCTGGCGTCGCAGGTCCTCGCCCTTCAGGGTCGCCACGTCGACCCCGTCGATCCACACGCTTCCCTCGGTGACGGGAACCAGCCGGAGCAGGGCCCGGCCCAACGTCGACTTGCCGCAGCCCGACTCCCCGACCAGGCCCAGCGTGGTGCCTCGCTTGATCTCGAGGTCCACCCCGTCGACGGCGTAGACGTACCCGGTGGTCCGCCCGAGGAGGGCACCCCCTCGGATCGGGAAGTGGACCTTGAGCCCCCGCACCGAGACGAGGACGTCGTCGGCGGGCTCGTCGCCGGCGCTGGTGGTCTCGGCGTTCTGCACGGTCACGAGGTCCCGGCCTCCGCTCGGTCGTCTTCGGTCAGGGGGTTGAAGCACCGCAGGTCACGGTCTCCCGCGGGCAGCAGCTGCGGGGTCTCCTCGGTGCACTGGTCCACGCGGTTGCGGCACCGGGGCGCGAACGCGCAGCCTCGCGACCAGGGCAGGACGTTGGTGGGAGACCCGGGGATCGGGCGCAACGGGGCACCGCGCGGCGTGTCGAGCCGCGGGACGCTCTCGAGCAGTCCCCCGGTGTAGGGGTGTCGGGGGCGTCCGAAGAGGGCGCGTCTGTCGGCGGACTCCACGATCCGTCCGGAGTACATGACGTTCACCTTGTCGCACAGGCCGGCGACGACACCGAGGTCGTGGGTGATCATCAGCAGCGCGGCACCGGTGTCGGCGACGAGCTCCTTGAGCAGCTCGAGGATCTGGGCCTGGATGGTCACGTCGAGCGCCGTGGTCGGCTCATCGGCGATGAGCAGGCGCGGCTCGCAGGCCAGGGCGATCGCGATGAGCATCCGCTGGCGCATGCCGCCGGAGAGCTGGTGGGGGTACTCCTTCAGGCGTCGTTGCGGGTCGGGGATGCCGACCTTCACGAGGAGGTCACCTGCGCGCGTCATCGCATCGGACTTGCTCATGTCGAAGTGCCGACGGAGCACCTCGGTGACCTGGGTGCCGATCGGCACGACCGGGTTCAGCGAGGTCATCGGGTCCTGGAAGACCATCGCGATGTCGCGGCCGCGCAGGGCCGACATCTTCCGGTTCGACCAGTCCAGGATGTTCTCGCCCGCGTAGCGGACCTCACCGGCGGTGCGCACGCCACGCTTGGGCAGCAACCCCATGATCGCCAGCGAGGTGACCGACTTGCCGCTGCCGGACTCGCCCACCAACCCGATGTGCTCACCGGGTCGGATGTCGAAGGAGACCTCGTCCACGGCGCGGACCTCACGCTGGCCGCGGAGCCCGAAGGTGACCGCCAGGTCCCGCACCGACAGCAGCGTGCCGTCGTCGTTGAGCACGCCTCGTGCGGCGGGTGTCTCACCCGGTCGGGAGTCGCCGAGGAAGTCAACGGTCATGGTCATCGCCTCGTTCGGGGGTCGAGGGCCTCACGGAGTGCCTCACCGAAGAGGGTGAAGCCGAGCGCGGTGATCGCGATGGCTCCACCGGGAAGCAGTGCGAGCTGGGGGGCGGCCTCGAAGCGGTCCTGTGCCGCCACGAGCATCCGGCCCCACTCGGCGATCGCCGGGTCGGACTCGCCGAGGCCGAGGAAGGACAGGGCGGCGACCTCGATGATGGCGGTGGCCAGGTTCAGGGTCGCCTGCACGATGGTGGGCCCGACGGAGTTCGGCAGGACGTGGCCGAGGATGACCCGGCGCCGCTTGATGCCCAGTGCGGTCGCGGCGACGACGTAGTCGCTCTTGGCCTGCGAGAGCATCGAGCCCCGCAGCAACCTGGCGAAGATCGGCACCTGTGCGGTCCCGATCGCGATCATCACCGAGTAGGCGTTCTGTCCGAGCACTGCCGCGATGCTGACCGCGAGGAGCAGGCTCGGGATGGACAGCATGATGTCGACCAGCCGCATCACTGCCGTGTCCACCCAGCCGCCGATGCCGCCGGCGAGGATGCCGAGCAGGGCACCGACGGTCAGCCCGATCGCGGTGGAGACGACGCCGTACACCAGGGACTGCCGGGCGCCGAACAGCATCTGCGTGTAGAGGTCGGAGCCGAACCGGTCGAGCCCCAGCCAGTGGTCCGAAGAGGGGCCGGGCACGCTGGTCGGCGTGACCTGGCCCGACCACTCCGCAGAGCCGGGCTCGTAGGGCGTCAGCCAGGGCGCGATGATCGCGATCACGACGAACGCCGCGACGATGACGGCCCCCACGATCGCGGTCGGGTTGCGGCGAAGGCGCTGCCAGGCACCTCGCCACAGGCTCAGCCCGCGCTCGTCGTCCTCGTAGGCACCGGACTCGGGACCGAGCGGGTCGTTGCCGGTGATCGGCCCCTGTGCGGGGGGAAGCGGGATCGTCATGAGACACGCACCCTCGGATCGATGACCCCGTACAACACGTCCACGAGGAGGTTGATCAGGGCGTAGAGCAGGGCGATGCACAAGATGAAGCCCTGCAGGACGGGATAGTCGCGACCGCCGATGGCCCGGAACAGCTCCTGTCCGATGCCCTGGAAGCTGAACACGGTCTCGGTGAGGACCGCCCCGGAGAACAGCAAGCCCGCCTGGAGACCGATCGTGGTGACCACGGGGAGCAGCGCGTTGCGCAGGACGTGCCGACGACTGATCACTGCCTGCGCCAGGCCCTTGGCCTCGGCGGTGCGGACGTAGTCCTCGTTGATCACCTCGGCGACCGATGCCCGCGTGATCCGGACGATGATGGCCAGCGGGATCGTGGCCAGTGCCAGTGCGGGAAGCACGAGGTGCACCATGGCGTCCCAGGCGGCGTCCCACTCCCGGGTGAGGATGCCGTCGAGCACGTAGAAGTTCGTGACGTGGGTGGCGTCCATCCGGGGGTCCTGGCGCAACGAGGTCGGCAACCAGCCAAGCCAGTTGGCGAAGACCAGCTTGAGCAGGATCGCCAGGAAGAACACCGGGGTCACCACGCCCAGAAGGGAGCCCGACACGATGAACGTGTCGACGAACCGGCCCTGGTGCCTGGCCGCGTAGTAACCGAGAGGCACTCCCACGACGACGGCGAGCAGCAGCGCGGACATGCCGAGCTCGACGGTCGCCGGGAACTTCTCCACGAAGAGCTCGAGAACCGGCCGGCCGCTGGTGATGGAGCGGCCGAAGTCGCCGCGCACCAGGGCGCCGACGTAGGTGAGGTACTGCTGCAGGATCGGTTCGTCGAACCCGTAGAGCTCGTTGACGCGCGCGATGCCCTCCGGCGTCGCTCGTTGCCCGAGCAGCGCCCGTGCCGGGTCACCGGGCAGGGCCCGGACCCAGGCGAAGAGCAGGACAGACAGTCCGGCGAGCACCGGCACGAGGAGTGCAAGACGCCGGAGGACAAAGCGCAGCATCGATGACGAACCTTTGCTACCGCCGTACGGCGGTGATCAGATCAGCCGACGACCGGGCGTCAGTCGACCGTGACAGTGTTGAAGACCTCGTCGTTGACGGGGCTGGCCACGAAGCCGTCCACGTCCGGACCGAAGGCCAGCGTGGGAGCGGGGTGAGCCAGCGGGACGCCGGGGACGAAGTCGGCAATGTCGCGGTTGATCTCTTCGTAGAGCGGGGTCTGCTCCTCGACCGTCGGGATGCCTCGGGCCTGGCTGATCTTGTCGAACAGCTCCTTGTTGTTGAACCCGAACTCGTCGGTCTCGGTGCCGAAGAAGACGCCCACAAAGTTGTCGGAGTCGTTGTAGTCGCCGGTCCATCCGAGCAGGTGCAGCCCGTGGTCGGCCGACCCGGTGACGCGGTCGAGGTAGTCGGGCGACCAGACGTCGGCGACGGGACGGATCTTCAGGCCGACCTCCTCGAGCTGCGAGCGCAGCACGTTGAAGGTGTCAGCCGGGGACGGCATGTACGGACGGCTGACGTCGGTGGGGTAGTTGAAGTCGATCGTCGCACCGGCGGCACCGGCGTCCTCGAGCATCTGCCGGGCCTTCTCCGGGTCGTACTCGTAGGTGGTCACGTCCTCGGTCCACCCGTTGACCGAGTCGGGCATGAAGTTGATGGCCAGCTCCGCGCCCTCCGGCAGCGACGCCGCGGCCACGGCCTCCTTGTCGATCGCGTGGGCGATCGCCTTGCGGACCTCGATGTTGTCGAGGGGCTTGGTCTTCTGGTTCATGCCCAGGTACAGGACCGTGAACGGCGGCCGGGCCTCGATCTGCATCCCGGCGTCCTCCAGCGGGGCGATGTCGGCGGGACCGATCAGGTCGGCACCGTCCACCTCGCCGTTCTGGACCGCGGTTGCGCGTGCCTTCGCGTCGGTGATGGCGACGACGCGGACCGTGTCCACCTTGGCCTTCTCGCCCCAGTAGTCGTCGAAGCGGGTCAGGCTCACCTGGTTGCCGCGGTCCCAGGACTCGAACTGGAACGGGCCGGTGCCCGTCGGGTGCGCGGTGGAGTACTCGGTGGTGTTGACGTTCGGCGCCGCGTCGTCCTGGTACTCCTGAAGGGCCGTGGGGCTCTGCATGGACAGCGCGGGCAGCGACAGCGCGGCGATGAAGCCGGCGAACGGGCTGTTGAGCTTGATGGTCACCTTGTCGTCGCCGTCGGCGGCGCAGGAGTCGTAGATGCCCTGCCCGGCCTTCGGACCCTCGGCGAAGCCACGGAAGAGCTTGCCGTAGTAGTAGGCGAAGTCGTCGGACTGCACCGACTCGGGGAAGTTGTACCACCGGTCGAAGTTGAAGCAGACCGCCTCGGCGTTGAAGTCCGTGCCGTCGTGGAACTTCACACCGGTCTGGAGGGTGAAGTCGTAGGTCAGGCCGTCCTCGCTGACCTCCCACTCCTTGGCCAGCAGCGGGGCGGGGTCCGCGGTCCCGGGCTCGGTGCCCACCAGGCCTTCGAAGATCTGGCGCGCGACGCGGAACGTCTCACCGTCGGAGGCGAACGCCGGGTCGAGGAGCTCAGGCTCTGCGGAGCCGGCGAAGACGAACGTGCCGCCGGTCTGCTCCTGGTTCGACTCACCCGCGTCGCCACCGTCGCGCTCGCTCTCGGCGCAGCCGCTCAGGACGAGGGCTGCACTGGCCAGTGCCACCGTCGTCAGGGCGCGACCTCTCTTGAATCTGGTCTTCAACATGCCACCTCACTGTTGCGTGCCCCCACACGGATGTCAGGGCGGATCGCGTGGACACTACTCCTCCGCCGACCCGCCGGGCACCCCGGAAACCGCCGTCGAAGGTCGCGATCGCGCAACAATCAGCGTGGAAGCAGCGCCGGCAGCGTCGAATGCGTCAAACCGGTCAGCTCGGAGCGGAAGATCCTCCGGTCCCCCGGCAGCACCGGGACGTGGTTGGGCACCACCAGCACGGTGCACCCTGCCGCCTCGGCCGACCGGGCTCCGGTGTTGGAGTCCTCGATGGCCAGCGTGCGACCAGGATCGACGCCCAGGATCGCGGCGGCCTTCTGGTAGGGCTCGGGGTGTGGCTTGCCCTGCGTGACCGCGTCGCCGGTGACGATCACCTCGAAGCTGCCCTCGGGCAGGCCGGCGAGGATCGGGGCGACGAACCGGCGGTAGGACATGGTGACCAGGGCGCAGCGCACGCCGTTGGCGCGCAGGTCGGCAAGAAGCTCCACGGCGCCCGGCCGCCACGGCACCTGCTGCTCGACCCGCGCCACGACCCGGTCGAGCAGCTCCTCGACGATCACCGCCGGCTCCAGGGCGATGCCGCCGTGCTCGCGGATGTAGCGACCCGACTCGATCAGGTCGTTGCCCACGAGGTTGAGCGCGTGCTCGGTGCTCCAGGTGCCGCCGTGTGCCTCCACGAGCTCGAACTCCGACTCGATCCAGTACGGCTCGGTGTCGACCAGCGTGCCGTCCATGTCCCAGAGCACGGCAGCGAGATCCGGGACCACCTCAGTCCTCGGGCTCGTAGCCGAGGTTCGGGGACAGCCAGCGCTCGGCCTGCTTGAGGGTCCAGCCCTTGCGGCGGGCGTAGTCCTCCACCTGGTCCTGGCCGATCCGGCCGACCACGAAGTACTGCGACTGCGGGTGGGAGAAGTACCAGCCGCTGACGGCTGCACCGGGCCACATCGCCATCGAGTCGGTGAGCTCGATCCCGGTCGCCTCGTGCACGCCGAGCAGGTCCCAGAGCACCTGCTTCTCGGTGTGGTCGGGGCAGGCGGGGTATCCGGGGGCGGGCCGGATCCCCTGGTAGCGCTCCTTGATCAGCGCGTCGTTGTCGAGGTGCTCGTCGGCTGCGTAGCCCCACAGCTCGCGGCGCACCCGCTCGTGCATCCGCTCCGCGAAGGCCTCCGCGAGCCGGTCGGCCAGCGACTCCAGCAGGATCGCGCTGTAGTCGTCGAGCTGCTCCTTGAACACCGCGATCTTCTCCGCCGACCCGTGCCCGGCCGTGACCGCGAACCCGCCGACGTAGTCACGCAGGCCGGTCTCCTTGGGCGCGACGTAGTCGGCGAGCGACCGGTTCGGCACTCCCTCGCGGTGCTTGCCCTGCTGGCGCAGGTGCTCCAAGCGCGTGCGTACGGCGGTCCGCGACTCGTCCGTGTACACCTCGATGCTGTCGTGGTCCACGGCGTTCGCCGGGAACAGCCCGACCACGGCCCGCGCGGTCAGCCAGCCGCCCTCGACGATCCGATCGAGCATCACCTGCGCGTCGTCGTACAACCTGCGGGCGGCCTCTCCGGAGGCGGGGTTGTTCAGGATGTCGGGGAAGCTGCCCTTCATCTCCCAGGCGTTGAAGAACGGCTGCCAGTCGATGTAGTCGCGCAGCTCGCCGAGCGGGTAGTCGTCGTAGGCCCGGACGAAGGGCTCGTCGCCCTCGAGCACCGCCGGGCGCGGCGGCTCGTAGCCGGACCACTCGATCGGCGTCCGGTTCGCACGGGCGTCGGCGAGGCGGACGATCGGCCGGTCCTGGCGCTTCTCGGCGTGCCGGCGGCGGATCGAGTCGTAGTCGGCCTCGACGTCGGCGAGCAGGCCCGGCCGCTGCTGGTCCGACAGCAGCGCGGACGCGACCGGCACCGACCGTGAGGCGTCCTTCACCCAGACCACGGGGCCGTGGTAGCGCGGGGACACCTTCACTGCGGTGTGCGCCTTCGACGTCGTGGCGCCACCGACCAGCAGCGGGACGGTGAACCCCTGACGCTCCATCTCGGCGGCGAGGTTGACCATCTCGTCCAGCGACGGGGTGATCAGGCCGGAGACGCCGATGATGTCGGCACCGATCTCGCGCGCCGTGTCGAGGATCTTCTGCGCGGGAACCATCACCCCGAGGTCGACGACCTCGTAGTTGTTGCACTGCAGCACGACGCCGACGATGTTCTTGCCGATGTCGTGCACGTCGCCCTTGACGGTCGCCATCACGATCTTGCCGTTGCTGCGACCGGCGTCCTCGGGTCGCTGGCCGGCCTCGATGTGCGGGATCAGGTGCGCGACGGCCTTCTTCATCACGCGAGCCGACTTCACCACCTGTGGCAGGAACATCTTGCCCGAGCCGAACAGGTCGCCGACCACGTTCATGCCTGCCATCAGCGGGCCCTCGATCACCTCGATCGGCTCGCCACCGCGCGCGGCGATCTCGAGCCGGAGCTCCTCGGTGTCAGACTCCGCGAAGTCGTCGATGCCCTTGACCAGCGCGTGGGTGATCCGCTCCTCCACCGGCAGTTCGCGCCACGTGTCGTCGGCGCCCTGCACCTGGCGTCCCTCGCCCTGGAAGTCCTCGGCGATGGCGAGCAGCCGCTCGGTTGCGTCGGCGCGCCGGTTGAGCACGACGTCCTCGACGCGTTCCCTCAGCTCGGGGTCGATCTCGTCGTAGACCGCGAGCGCACCGGCGTTCACGATGCCCATGTCCATCCCGGCGCGGATCGCGTGGTAGAGGAACACCGCGTGGATCGCCTCGCGCACCGGGTTGTTGCCGCGGAACGAGAACGAAACGTTCGACACCCCGCCGGAGACCAGCGCGCCGCGCAGGTTCTGCTTGATCCAGCGGGTGGCCTCGATGAAGTCGACGCCGTAGTTGGCGTGCTCCTCGATGCCGGTGGCGATCGCGAAGATGTTGGGGTCGAAGATGATGTCCGCGGGATCGAGGCCGACCTCCTCGGTCAGCAGCTCGTAGGCCCGCGCACAGATCGCCTTGCGGCGTTCCAACGTGTCGGCCTGGCCGTCCTCGTCGAAGGCCATCACCACGACCGCGGCGCCGTACTTGCGGCACAGCCGGGCCTGCTCGACGAAGGGGCGCTCCCCCTCCTTCATCGAGATGGAGTTGACCACCGGCTTGCCCTGGACACACTTCAGGCCGGCCTCGATGACCTCCCACTTGGAGGAGTCGATCATCACCGGAACCCGGGAGATGTCGGGCTCGCCGGCGATCAGCTTCAGGTACCGGTCCATCGCCTCGACGCCGTCGATCATGCCTTCGTCCATGTTGACGTCGATGATCTGGGCCCCGGCCTCGACCTGCTGCCGGGCGACGGCGAGCGCGGCCGGGTAGTCACCCTCCTTGATCAGCCGTCGGAACCGCGCCGAACCGGTGATGTTGGTGCGCTCGCCGACGTTGACGAACAGCGAGTCCGCGGTGATGTTGAGCGGCTCCAGCCCCGACAGCCGGCAGGCGGGCTCGGTCTCGACGGGCACCCGCGGGCTCCTGCCCTGGACGACGGCGGCGACCGCCTCGACGTGCTGGGGTGTGGTGCCGCAACAACCCCCGACGAGGTTCACCAGGCCGGCCTCGGCGAACTCCCCCACGACGGCGGCGGTCTCCTCGGCGGCCTCGTCGTACTCACCGAACGCGTTGGGCAGACCCGCGTTGGGGTAGGCCGAGACGAAGCAGTCGGCGATCCGGGACAGCTCCGCGAGATAGGGCCGCATCTCCTTGGCACCGAGGGCACAGTTGAGGCCCACCGCGAGCGGCCGGGCGTGGCGCACCGAGTTCCAGAACGCCTCGGTGACCTGACCAGAGAGGGTGCGTCCCGAGGCGTCGGTGATGGTGCCGGAGATGACCACCGGCCACCGGCGCCCGCGCTCCTCGAACAGGGTCTCGAGGGCGAAGATCGCCGCCTTGGCGTTGAGCGTGTCGAAGATGGTCTCGATCAGCAGCAGGTCCGCGCCGCCGTCGACGAGGCCTTGGGCCTGCTCCTTGTAGGCGGCGACCAGCTCGTCGAAGGTGACGTTGCGCTTGCCGGGGTCGTTGACGTCCGGGGAGATCGAGGCGGTGCGGTTCGTCGGGCCGAGCGCCCCGGCGACGTACCGTGGCCGGGCCGGGTCCTGGCCGTTGATCCTGTCGCAGGCCGTCCGCGCCAGCTGGGCCGCCGCGTGGTTCATCTCGTAGGCGAGCTCCTCCATGCCGTAGTCGGCCAGGGAGATCCGCTGCGCGTTGAAGGTGTTGGTCTCGACGATGTCGGCACCGACGCGGAGGTACTCCTCGTGGATGGCCTCGACCAGGTCCGGCCGGGTGAGGCTGAGCAGGTCGTTGTTGCCGCGGAGGTCGCTGGGCCAGTCCGCGAACCGCTCACCGCGGTAGTCGGCCTCCTCGAGGGGGTGCCGCTGGATCATCGTCCCCATTGCCCCGTCGAGCACCAGGATCCGGTCGCGGAGTGCAGCGCTGAGCTCCTCCGTGGCGTCGGGCCGGACGTGCGGGGACAGGGTCACGAAACTCCTCGGGGTCGGTCGGGCACAGGCGCGCACCCGTACTCAACCCTAGGACCCGGTCCGAAACCCGCCCGGCACGTCCCGGATGCTGACACCTGCGCATAGGCTGGTGGGGTGATCGAGCTCGAAGAGGTACCCGACCTCGAGTCGCCCGTCCTGATCGCGGCGTTCGAGGGCTGGAACGACGCGGCGGACGCCGCCTCGGCGGTGGTGGACCACCTGATCAAGGTGTGGGACGCCCGGGTGGTTGCGGCCATCGACCCCGAGGACTTCTACGACTTCCAGATGAACCGCCCGGTCGTCGGCACCGACGATGCAGGGATGCGCAAGATCACCTGGCCCTCAACCCAGATCTCGGTGGCACGGCCGCCGGGCTCGCAACGCGACGTGATCCTGCTCCGGGGGATCGAGCCCAACATGCGCTGGCGCCAGTTCTGCGCGGAGCTGCTCGCGGCCGCCGACGAGCTGGGCACCGAGCTGGTGGTCACGCTCGGAGCGCTCCTGGCCGACACCCCGCACACCCGGCCGGTCCCGGTGAGCGGCACCGCGACGGAGCCGGAGCTGGTCGACCGCCTGAAGCTCGAGCAGTCCAACTACGAGGGGCCCACCGGCATCGTCGGGGTGTTCCAGGACGCCTGCGTCCAGCTCGACCTGCCGGCGGTGTCGTTCTGGGCGGCCGTCCCCCACTATGTCGCCCAGCCGCCGTGCCCGAAGGCGACGCTCGCACTCGTCGGCCGGCTCGAGGAGCTCCTCGAGATCTCGATCCCGTTGGCCGACCTGCCCGAGGAGGCGCGCGCCTGGGAACGCGGCGTCGACGAGCTCGCCGAGGAGGACGAGGAGATCGCCGACTACGTGCGCGCCCTCGAGGAGACCCGGGACACCGCGGAGCTGCCGGAAGCCAGCGGCGAGGCGATCGCCCGCGAGTTCGAGCGCTACCTCAAGCGCCGCGAGACCGGCGACCAGTAGCCCCGACCGGCAGGCCTCAGATCCGGATGCCCAGGCGGGCGTCGAGCAGCGCCCGCACCGCGTCCTGGCCGCTGCCGTCGCCCTGGGACGGCCGGCAGGCCCGGGCCCAGCTGTCCACGGCCTCGAGCGCCGCGGGTGCGTCGAGGTCGTCGGCGAGGTGCCGGCGTACGTCGGCCACCAGCTGCTCGACACCGGACACGGTGGCCCGCACGACCGCCTCGCGCCACAGCGCCAGCCGGCTCTCCGCGAGCTCGATGTCCTGGTGGGTCCACTCCCAGTCGCTGCGGTAGTGGTGCGCGAGTAGCGCGAGCCGGATCGCCATCGGGTCGGTGCCGGCCTCGCGCAGCCGCGACACGAAGACCAGGTTGCCCTTGGACTTCGACATCTTCTCGCCCTCGTAGGCGACCATCCCGGCGTGCATGTAGAGCTGGGCGAACCGGGCGCCGCCGGTTGCCGTCTGGGCTTCGGCTGCACTCATCTCGTGGTGCGGGAAGACCAGGTCGCTGCCGCCGCCCTGGACGTCGAAGGCCTCGCCGAGGTGCTCCAGGGCGATCGAGGAGCACTCGATGTGCCAGCCGGGTCGGCCCCGGCCGAGCTCGGAGTCCCAGGCGGGCTCACCGGGACGCTCGGTCTGCCAGAGCAGGCAGTCGAGGGGGTGCTTCTTGCCGGGCCGGTCCGGGTCGCCGCCGCGGTCGGGGAAGATCTCGAGCATCTGCTGCTCGTCCAGGCCCGAGACCTGCCCGAAGGTCGGGTCGGCGTGGACCGAGAAGTACAGGTCACCGTCGACGTCGTACACCACACCCCGCTCGCGCAGGCGCTTGACCAGCTCGACCGCGAGCGGGATGGACTCCACCGCGCCGACGTAGGCGTCCGGAGCGAGTGAGCGGAGCGCCTCCATGTCGGCGCGGAACAGCTCGGTCTGCTCCTCGGCCAACGCCTGCCAGTCGGCCCCCGTGTCGCGGGCCCGCTCGAGCAGCGGGTCGTCGACGTCGGTGACGTTCTGCACGTAACGGACCTCGTGCCCGGCGTCGCGCCAGGCGCGGTTGAGCAGGTCGAAGGCGACGTAGGTCGCGGCGTGCCCCATGTGGGTGGCGTCGTACGGCGTGATCCCGCAGACGTACATGCGAGCCGTGCCGTCGGGGCGGGTCGGCTCGACCTGGCCCGAGGCCGTGTTGTGGACCGACACGGCAGGGCCGGGGCCGAACTGCTCGAGTGAGGGGACCTCCGGGCTCTGCCATGCACGCATGCCCGAAAGCCTAACCAACCGGTCTCAGAAGGCCGGCCACGGGATTGCCGGCCACTCCCCCGACGGCAGCGGCATCCGGCCGTGCGCGAGGAGGTCGTCCACGCGCGTCGCCACGGCCTCGACCTCTGCGGCCGAGAGCAGCCTCTGCAGCGCTTCGGGCAACGCGTGGCCCGACGTGGCGAGGGTCTCGGCCAGGCCGGCCAGCACGGCCCGCTCCTCGTCGGTGAGAGGCAGGGTCGCCCACCCCCACAGCACCGTCCGAAGCTTCGGTTCGACGTGGAAGCAGACGCCGTGGTCGACGCCGTACCGGTGCCCGTCGGGCATCGCGAGGACGTGGCCGCCCTTGCGGTCTGCGTTGTTCACGACCGCATCGAAGAGCGCCATCCGGCGCAGGGCCGGGGTGTTCTCGTGGACCAGCGAGACCGGGCGGCCCTCGCCGTCGACCGCGTCGAGGACCTGCAGGTACCCCGTCGGGACCTGCCCCTCGGGCACGATGTCGACCGGGTCCTGCTCCGGATCGGGGTCGCGCCACACCTGCACCATGCCGGGGCCGAGTGGGCCTTCGCGCTCGACGGTGAGCGGCACGATGCTCCAGCCCAACGCCTCCGAGACCAGGTACGCCGCGACCTCGCGGCCGGCGAGGGTCCCGTCGGGGAAGTCCCACAGCGGCCGCTCCCCGGAGACCGGCTTGTAGACGCAGCGGACGCTGTGCTCGCCGAGGGTCGCGGAGGCCAGCAGCGTCACGTTCGACGCCGGCAGCACCCGCCCGACGACCTCGAGCTCACCGCCGAGGATGACGGCGCGCTCGTCGCCGCCGGTCACCCGCCGGTGCGGCGGAAGCCGTTGGCGCGGGGGCACAGGTGTCCCTGCGGGTCCATCGGCCCACCGCAGAACGGGCAGGGCTGACGACCCGCGGCGACCACGGCCTTGGCCCGCTTGCTGAACGCGCGTGCGGCGCCCGCGGGGAGGCGTACGACGAGCAGCTCCTCCGGCTCGGGTTCCTCGATCTCCTCCTCGGGCTGGTCCGGCGAGACCACCGACTCCTCGGTGAACGGGAAGACCTCGAGCACGATCCGCTCCGCGTCGGCGTCCCAGGACAGGGTCATCGTCCCCGCCCGGAACTCCTCCTCGATGGGCTGCTCGAGCGGCTCCTGGTCCTCCAGCTCCCGCGGAGCCATCGCCGGGACGGTGCCTTCGGCGGCGCCGGAGGACAGCACCTCGTCGAGCAGCTCCTCGATCCGGGCCGCCAGCACCGAGACCTGCTGCTTCTCCAGCGCGACGCTGGTGACCCGGGTGCCGGAGCGGGCCTGCAGGAAGAAGGTGCGCTGACCGGGCTCGCCGACCGTGCCCGCCACGAAGCGCTCCGGAGGGTCGTAGGAGTGGATGACAGGGGCCATGCTCCCGACCTTACGGGGTCACGCTCCCGGCGCCACCGCCGAGCGCGGCGTCGGTCGGCGGCCTCAGTCCGCTCAGGTCACCGGCGACGGAGTTCATCGAGATCACGAACGGACGCATCGGCGTGTAGCGGATCACCGACAGCGAGGCCGGGTCGACGCTGATCCGCTGGAACAGGTCGAGGTGCATGCCGAGGGCGTCGGCGAGGATCGCCTTGATCACGTCACCGTGGCTCACCGCGAGCCAGACTGCGTCGGCACCGTGCTCGGCCTCGATCCGGGCGTCCCACTCCCGAACCGCGGCGACGCTGCGGGCCATCATCTGCGCCATCGACTCGCCGTCGGGGAAGGTCACCGCCGACGGGTGCGCCTGGATGCTGCTCCACAGCGGCTCCTCGGCCAGGACCTTGATCTCCTTGCCGGTCCAGCTGCCGTAGTCGCACTCCAGCAGCCGGCGCTCGGCGGACACGGGCGGCGCGTCGGTCTGGAAGCGCCTCATCTCGCGCGCCGTCTGCCGACACCGCTCCAGCGGGCTGGTCACGATCGCGGTGAGGGCCAGCCCCGCCAGCCGTTCCCCCGCCGCCCTGGCCTGCTCGACACCGTGGTCGTCGAGACGCACGCCCCGGCTCCGTCCGGCGAGCACGCCGGTCGCGTTGGCCGTCGTACGGCCGTGCCGGGCAAGGATCAGCGTTGCCATGGATCCGACTCTAGAGGCCGTAGCCTGAGCGCCATGATCGTCGACTGCGCGTTGTACCGCGACGGTGTGCGGGTCCCGCTCGAGGTGAGCAGCGACGACCTCGGGGCGGTGCGCGACGCCCGCCGCGGCAACGGCGACTTCGTCTGGGTCGGCCTCCACGAGCCGGACGAGGCCGAGCTCGACCGGGTGACCGAGCTGTTCGGGCTGCACCCGCTCGCGGTGGAGGACGCTCTCCACGCCCACCAGCGGCCCAAGCTCGAGCGCTACGACGACGGCCTCTTCCTGGTCCTCAAGACCCTCTGGTACGTCGATGAGCTCGACGCCGTGGAGACCGGCGAGATCAACCTGTTCCTCGGCCCCGACTACGTCATCAGCGTCCGGCACGGCGAGGGCACCGAGCTGCACTCGGCCCGGCAGGACCTCGAGCAGCGCACCGAGCTGCTCAGCCACGGGCCTTCCTCGGTGATCTATGCGATCTGCGACCGGGTGGTGGACGGCTACGAGGAGGTGGCTGGGGCCCTGGAGGTCGACGTCGACGAGGTCGAAGCGTCGGTGTTCTCCCCCGCGCGCAGCGACGACTCGGTGCGCATCTACGTGCTCAAGCGCGAGATCGCGGAGATGCGCCGCGGGGTCTCACCGCTCAAGGACCCGATGAGCAGGTTGGCGACCGGACAGATCCCCGGAGTGCCGGCCGAGTCCTCGCCGTTCTTCCGCGACGTCCACGACCACCTGGTCCGGGTCCACGAGGTGATCGAGACCCTCGACAGCCTGCTCTCGACGGCGTTCCAGGCCCAGCTCGCCCGGATCGGCCTGCAGCAGAACGAGGACATGCGCCGGATCTCCGCCTGGGTGGCGATCGCAGCGGTGAGCACGCTGATCGCCGGCGTCTACGGGATGAACTTCGAGTACATGCCCGAGCTCGGCTGGCGCTACGGGTACTTCGCCGCCCTCGGGGTGATGGTGGTCGCGTCGGTCGGGCTGTACCGACTGTTCAAGAAGTCCGGCTGGCTGTAGCCACCCGCTGCGACGATGGGGTCGTGACACTGCAGCCCGTCCCGCTACCGAGCTCACCGGAACCGCTGCTGCCGGGTTCGGTGGACAGCTACGTCGTCACCGACGTTCCTCTGTGCGACCCGGCGACGCCGGCGGGCGAGCTCCAGCAGATGCTCGTCGGCGGCCACTTCGGCTCCGCGGCGGACGTCGCGGTGGTGGAGCTGGGCGGTGCGGCGTCGCACCGGCTGCTCGGACTGATCCCGGTCGAGCTGGTGCTCGCCGCCGACGCGTCCGTGCTCGCCCGGGACCTGATGGACCCCGATCCGCCGGTGGTCGCACCTGGGCTCAACCAGGAGGCGGCCGCCTGGAAGGCCGCCCGGCACGGCGAGTCCAGCCTGGCCGTGGTGGCTCCGGACGGCACCTTCCGTGGTCTCGTCCCGCCCGCCCGGCTGCTGGCCGTGCTGCTCGCCGGGCACGACCAGGACCTCGCCCGGCTCGGCGGGTTCCTGAGCTCCTCGGCCCAGGCGCGGCACGCGATGGAGGAGCCGATCCTGGCCCGGTTGTGGCACCGGCTGCCCTGGCTCGGACTCGGGCTGGCCGGCTCGGCGGCCGCGGCCGTCCTGGTCCGCGGCTTCGAGGCGGACCTGGCCACCGAGGTCCAGCTCGCGTTCTTCATGCCGGGCATCGTCTACATGGCCGACGCCGTCGGCACCCAGACCGAGGCTCTCGTGGTCCGTGGACTGTCGGTCGGCGTGCCGATCCGGAAAGTCTTCCGGCTCGAGACCCTCACCGGGCTGCTGGTGGGCCTGCTCCTCGCGGCGGCCACGCTCCCGGCGGTGTGGCTGGTCATGGGCTCACCGGCACTCGCCGTCGCACTCAGCCTGTCCCTGGTCGCTGCGTGCGGTGTGGCGACCGTCGTCGCGATGACCCTGCCCTGGCTGATGGGCCGGCTGGGCCGCGACCCGGCCTTCGGAAGCGGACCGCTCGCCACCGTGGTCCAGGACCTGCTCTCGCTGGTGATCTACTTCCTGGTGGCGACGGCGATCGTCGGCTGAGTGTCCTCAGGCCGCCAGGACGCCGAGGGACAGCATGGTCAGCGTGAAGCCGCCGAGCGCGATCCGGTAGACCACGAACGGCAGGTAGGACCGGGTGCTCACGTAGCGCAGCAGCCACGCGATCGCGGCGTAGCCGACGACGAAGGAGACCACGGTCGCGAACGCGGTGGGCCAGACCCCCAGGGTGTTCTCCCCGTGCGGGATCTCGGGCAGCTCGAAGAGCCCCGCGCCGACCACCGCCGGGATGGCGAGCAGGAACGCGAACCGGGTGGCCGCCTCGCGCTCGTAGCCCAGGAACCGGCCCATGCTGATCGTGGCGCCGGATCGGGACACCCCGGGCACCAGCGCGGCGGCCTGGGCGAGGCCGAGGTAGACCGCGTGCTTGACGTTCATCCGGGTGATCGCGCGCTCGTTGCCGCCGACCCGGTCGGCGATCCCGAGGATCACCCCCAGCACTACCAGGGTCGTGCCGATGATCCACAGGTTGCGGAAGTCCTGCTCGATGATGTCCTTCAGCGTCACGCCGAGGAGCACGATCGGCAGCGAGCCGATGATGACGAACCAGCCCATCCGGGCGTCGAAGTTGCCGCGCCACGAGGGGTCGTAGAGCGAGCGCACCCACGCGGTCGCGATCCGCCAGATGTCCTTGCGGAAGTAGATCAGCACCGCCAGCTCGGTGCCGATCTGGACGACGGCGGTGAACGCCGCGCCGGGGTCGCCCCAGCCGAACAGCTCAGGGAAGATCCGCAAATGGGCGCTGCTGGAGATCGGCAGGAACTCGGTCAGGCCCTGGAGCACGCCGAGCACGGCTGCCTTGAGGAAGTCGAGCACGGGTCACTCCTGGTCGGTACGGGTGCGGCGGCGCACAAGACTACGCAAGAAGGTAGGGCGAGAGCAGTTCCCGGGCCCGCTCCCGCGCGGCGGCCTGGTCGTGCCCGGACTCGATCATCCTCGTCGCGGCGAAGACGACGGCGTTGATGAGCTCGGCGGTGGCGTCGGGGTCGGCGGCGCCCAGCTCGCGCAGCGCCTGCTTCATCGGGGTGAGCAGCTGCTCGTGCATCGCCCTGCTCCGCTCGGCGAGCCGGTCTGCCGGGGCCGACGCCACGAGGGCGCGGGCCAGGGAGTGCTCGCCCTCGGCCACGAGACGGAGGTTGGCGTCGACGTACGCCAGGACCCGCTCTCCGGGCCGGCCCGCGTGTTCCATCTGTTCGGTGACCATGGCCGACCACCGGGGGAACGCGTCCTCGGCCACCGCGTCGAGCAGGTCGTCGCGCGAGCCGAAGTACTGGTAGACACCAGAACGGGAGAGCCCGGCCCGTGATGCCACCTCCGCCATGCTCGGCGCTCGGTCCGGGGACTCGGTGAGCAGGCTGCGCGCCGCATCGAGCAGCGCCCGCCGCTGCGCGGCTCGGTGCTCGGCCACCGTGGCTGCCTGGATCCTGGGCACCGGTCCCCCTCTCGACTAGGTCGCGGACAGTCTCCCATCGACCATCTCCAGCACGCGGTCGCAGTGCCGCAGCACGTCGTGGTCGTGGGTGACCATCACCGCAGCCACCCCGTTGACCCGGGCCTCCCTGGCCAGGAGTTCGACCACCTGGTGGCTGCGCTCGCGGTCCAGTGCGGCGGTGGGCTCGTCGACGAGCAGGACCGTCGGACGCATCATCAGTGCGCGGGCGATGCCGACCCGTTGCCGCTCGCCGCCGGAGAGCTCGTGCGGACGGCGGCGGGCCTTCTCGGCCATCCCGACCTCGGCGAGCAGGGCGTGCGGGTCCCGGGCCGCGGACCGCCTGCCGCTGATGTGCCTGACCAGGGAGAGCTGGTCGACCGCGGTGAGCGCGGGCACCAGGTTGCCGGACTGGAAGACGAAGCCCAGGTGCTCCCGGCGGAACCGGGTCCGCTCCCGGTTCGTCAGGCCGGTGAGCTCCCGCCCGGCGACCGCCACGCGCCCGCTGTCGGGGGTGGCCATCGCTCCCGCGACGGCGAGCAGGCTGGACTTGCCCGACCCCGAGGGCCCGACGACGGCGACGAGCCGGCCCGGCTCGACGTCCATCGAGACGTGGTCCAGGGCGGTGACGGTGCTGTCCCCGTCACCGAGCGTGAGGGTGACGTCCTCGAGGAGGAGTCCGGTCGGCGTGGTCATCGGTTGCCTCCCAGGGCGTCGATCGGGTTGACCCGGGCGATCCGGACGATGGCTGCGCCGGAGCCCAGCAGGCCGAGCACGACCAGGGCGAACGCTGCGAGCCCCACGGAGCCGGCGTCGATCGCGAACGGGACGGTGCCGCCGATCAGGCCGCCGCCGACGACGCCGATCAGCACGCCTACCGCCGTGGCCAGGAGCAGCACGACCGCGGACTGAGCCAGCCCGTCTCGCATCAGGTAGACCGTGGAGGCGCCCATCGCCCGGAGGACCGCGAGCTCGTGACGCCGTTGGATGGTCCAGACGGTGAAGAACGCGCCGACGACAAGAGCCGAGATGGCGTAGAGGAAGGCCTGGATCATCATCAGCGTCGAGGTCTCCGCGGTGTAGCCGGGCGAGGCACCGAAGGACTCGTCCAAGGTGAGCGCCGTGGTGCCGGCCGCCGCGTCACCGGCGGCGAGATCGATAGACGTGCCGGGCGCGGCCCGGAGCGCCACCGCGGTCGCCTCCTCGAACGCTTCGGGACGGACCGGATCTCCGGGCCCGGCGCCCGCGTGCAGCCGTTGCCACGCCGCGAGGTCCAGGTAGCCGACGTCGACGTGGCCGTAGGTCCGCTGGTCACCGGTGGTGCCGACCACGCGAAGGGTGGTGCCGATCCGGTCGATCGTCACGGTGTCACCGATCCGGAGACCCGCGTCGATCGCAGTCTGGGACACCACGAGAGCGTCGGGTGCGACGAGTCCTGTGCCCTCCGTGACGTCAGGAGCGAGGAAGGACCCGGGCTCGACGCCGAACAGAGCCAGGTCGATCGGCACGTCGCGGCTGCTGCGGGCGTTGACCAGCAGGTTGCCGAACGGGGCCGCCTCGGCGACGTCACCGCGTTCGGCCCAGGCCGCCACCTGCGTCTCGTCCACGATGCTCCGCGAGAACGCGGAGTCCTCCTTGGTGCCCTCGTCGAAGGCGAATGCGTCCACGGGCAGCCGCTGCAGCCCGGAGACGCCGTCGTTGACCAAGCCGACGGAGAGCCCGGAGAGCAGCACCATCAGCACCGCGATCAGGGCCACCACCCCGCCCATCAGCGCGAACCGGTAACGCGCGAACCACAGTTCACGCAGGGCTAGGAACATCCCGACTCCGTCCAAGTCTTGCCGACACCGTGTCACCATCTTACCGACAAGGCGTCGGGAAGATGGGACGGGGTCTCGGGGGAGCTCCGCGGCGGGGCGTACGGGCGCGGCGCGCCCCGCGCCGATAGCGTGTGCGCCATGCAGCAGAGGTACCTGGGCCGCACGGGCCTGCGCGTCTCGAGGCTCGGCCTCGGGACGCTCACCTGGGGGCGCGACACCGACGAGCACGAGGCCCGCGACCAGCTGATCGCCTTCACCACCGCGGGCGGGACGCTCGTGGACACCGCGGCCGGCTACGGCGATGGGGCGTCGGAGGAGCTGATCGGCTCGTTCATCGGTGACGTGGTGGACCGCGACGACATCGTGCTGGCCACGAAGGCCGGCATCAGCCGGGTCCGCGGCACCCGGGAGGCCAACGCCTCGCGCGGCTACCTGATCTCCACCCTCGACGCCTCGCTCAAGCGCCTCGGCGTGGACCACGTCGACCTGTGGCAGGTGCACAGCTGGGTGGACGACGTACCTCTGGAGGAGACGCTGTCCGCGCTCGACTACGCCGTCACCACCGGCCGCGCCGCCTACGTCGGGGTGTCGAACTACTCCGGCTGGCAGAGCGCCCAGGCCGCGACGTGGCAGCGGGCCGTGCCGGGCCGCGCCACGCTGGCTTCCAACCAGGTGGAGTACTCCCTGCTCAACCGCACCGCCGAGACCGAGATCATCCCGGCAGCGGAGCACCTCGGCCTCGGCATCCTGCCGTGGTCGCCCCTGGGTCGAGGGGTGCTGACGGGCAAGTACCGCACCGGGACACCGGCCGACTCTCGCGCCGCGTCCCCGCACTTCTCGAACTTCGTCGGCTCCTATCTGACCGACATGCACGCGCGGATCGTCGAGGCGGTCGCCCGTGCCGCGGACGGGCTGAGCTGGTCACCGCTGGAGGTGGCGCTGACCTGGGTACGCGACAGGCCGGGCGTGACCGCGCCGATCGTCGGTGCCCGCACGGCGGCGCAGCTGCGCGGCGCCCTCACGGTCGAGGAGCTCGTCCTTCCCGACGAGATCGTCGTCGCGCTCGAGGACGTGTCCGCGCCCACCACCTGAGCGGGTCGTCCACGGTGCACTTGCCGCGCGTGGCACCATGACCACATGTCCGGTGCACCTATCGACACGACGCCGCGGCGCCGCGCGCTCAACCCGGGCGTGGAGTACGAGTTCGACCGGTTCACGATCTCCCGCGACTTCTCGCGCAACGCGGTCACCCGCATGCTCACCGAGCGGGCCGAGCGCGAGGGCTGGGAGCTCGACCGCGTGCGACTGTCGCCCGACGGCACCCGGCGGGTCGTGCTGCGGCGCAAGATCATCCGCCAGCAGCGGATGCCCTACCTGATGTTCTAGGCCCCTGTTCTAGGCACGGTCCAGGAACCGGTCGAACACCCGGGCACCGAACTCCAGCGCGTCCACCGGCACCCGCTCGTCGACGCCGTGGAACAGCGCGGTGAAGTCGAGGTCGGCGGGCAGCCGCAGCGGCGCGAAGCCGAACGAGCGGATCCCCAGCTTCTTCCAGTGCTTGGCGTCGGTGCCGCCGGACATGAGGTACGGCGCAACCTTCGCCTCCGGGTCCTCGTCGAGGATCGAGGCCGTGATCGCGTCGACGAGCTCACCGTCGAAGGTGGTCTCCAGCGCGTGCTGCTTGCTCACCCAGTCGATGGAGATCCGGTCGCCCACCAGGTCGGCGAGCGTGTCGAAGAACTCGTCCTCGTAACCGGGCAGGAAACGGCCGTCGACGTGGGCGGTGGCCTCCCCCGGCACCACGTTGACCTTGTAGCCGGCCTCCAGCATGGTCGGGTTCGTCGAGTGCCGGATCACCGCGCCGAGCATCCGCGCCGCGGACCCGAACTCCTCGACCAGCTCCTCGGCGGTGTCCGGTGTCGCCTCCACCCCGGCGAGCTCACCGACCGCCGAGAGCAGCACCTGCATTGCGGGGGTCAGCCGCACCGGCCACTCGTGGCGGCCGATCCGCGCCACCGCCGCGGCCAGCTCGGTGACCGCGTTGTCGGGGTGGCGCATGGAGCCGTGGCCGGCGTTGCCCTTGGCGGTCAGCCGCATCCAGGCCATGCCCTTCTCGGCGGTCTCGATGAGGTAGAGACGCCGTCCGCGGACCGTCGTACTGAAACCGCCGACCTCGCCGATCGCCTCGGTGCAGTCGGCGAGCAGGTCCGCGTGGTTCTGCACGAGGTACTCCGCCCCCTTGTGCCCGCCGGCCTCCTCGTCGGCGGTGAAGCACAGCACCATCGGCCGCTCCGGCGCCGCGCCCGCCCGCTGACGGGCCCGGACCACACTGAGCAGCATCGCGTCGAAGTCCTTCATGTCCACCGCGCCCCGGCCCCACACGTAGCCGTCCTGGATCTCCCCGGAGAACGGGTGGACCTGCCAGTCGTCGGCGTCGGCGGGTACGACGTCCAGGTGCCCGTGCAGCAGGAGCGGCTCTGGGCTCGCACCCGCTCCGTGCCCGCCCCACCGCGCGACCACCGAGGCACGACCGGGCTCGGACTCGTGGATCTCGGGCTCGATGCCGACCTCGGACAGCAGCGCCGCGACGTGCTCGGCGGCCTTGCGCTCCCCGGGTCCGCTGCCGTCGCCGAAGTTCGTCGTGTCGATCCGGATCAGGTCACGGCAGATGTCCACGACCTCGGCCGCGGGGTCGTAGCCGCGGGGGGTGGCACCGGATTCGGGCGAAGCTGTCATGGGTCCATCCTTACAGGCCGGCCCTGGCCGGGCCGATGCGAGTTCTGTCGCTGTTCTTTGCTACAGTTACCGCCGCGCTCGCAACGAAACACCGGTTGCGGACGCGACACCCTTGTCCGGGTGGCGGAATAGGTAGACGCGCTAGCTTGAGGTGCTAGTGCCCTTTATCGGGCGTGGGGGTTCAAGTCCCCCCTCGGACACAACGAGACCCCAGGGATGACCTGGGGTCTTTGTCGTGTGCGGAGCGGCCCGGGTTTCCTCTCCTCTCCCGCCGGCGGGTCAGGACCCCTGGCCGCGTCCCATGGCGCGTCGGCGCTCCTGGACGGCCCCGACCACGATGCGCGCGATCACGCCGACGAGCACGAGACCGCCGAGCATCTGGAGTGTGATCGCACCCCGCGCCGCCTGGCTCTGCGCGCTGATGTCGCCGAAACCCACCGTCGCGAAGACGGTCACCGCCAGGTAGAACGCGTCCAGCTTGGTCAGCGGTTCGGACCAGCTCGCCGGCTCGCCTCGCCCCATTGCGTAGTAGACCGCCGCGAACGCCGCGAGAAACAGCGGGACCGTGACCATCAGGCCGCCGACCGCCGTGGCTGCGGGATACGGCGACGTCCGCACCCCACGAACCTGCCAGGCGAGCAACCCTGCGATCGCAACGAGCGCCGCCGCGATCCAGACCACGCCGCCCAGCGACAGCCGGCCGGACAGCGGGACGAGGAAGTAGCCCACCACGACCGCCACGGCGACGACTGCCGAACGAGCGACCTCGGTTGCTATCAGCCGCCGCCGGACGCGTTCCGGCAGCTCCTCCCACTCCGGCCCGGGGCCGCCGGTCAGGCGTCCGCTGCGCACCACGTCTGCTCCCCTGACGGCATCGGAGCACCCTTGTGTCCGGCGGCTGCCCGGTCGCCCTCAGGCCCGGTCGAGCACCGCGCGGACGGCGTCGCGCGTGCGGTCGACCAGCGACGCCAGCGGGCCGGCCATCAGGTTGGTGGTCATCGAGCTGCCCACGGAGGGGTGCGGATGCGTCGGCGCGATCGCCTCCGCGGCACGCACCGCGGCCGCCATCCGCTCGAGGGTCTTGGCGTCGCGGTCGGCCCGCAGCAGCGGGAACTCCTCGCGCTCCTCGGCGTCGGCGTGGTCGAGCACCGCGGTCTTCAGCGCGGCGAACTTGTCGGCGAAGCCGGCGTCCTCGACGTCCATGCCGTCGAGCTCGGCCAGCATCTTCTTCGCCTCGGTCTCCTCCTCCAGGCGCGCGTCGACGACGACGTTGCCGCCCTCGGCGGTGCGCGCGGTGGGGTGCGTGATCAGCTCCTCGGCCGCCTCGTGCACCGCGAGGAACCGGCGCAGCTCCTCGAAGGCGGCCTGCTTCGTGTCGTGGCTGCGGGCCTGACCGACAGCGGTGAAGAGCTCGCGGATGTGCTCGTGCTGGGCCTTCAGGAGGTCGACGACGTCCAGGTTCTCGGTGCTTGCCACGGTGGAGCCTCTCTGTGCGTGGTGTGTGCCTCCACAACTACCCATCCAACGGCTCGTCATACAGGGGCCTTCGGCCCTCCCGCGGTCCCCCCTGCGCGGAGCATCGTCCCAACCATAGGACCGCGATGTGGAGGTAGCCGGCGTGCCTGAACTGCTCATCACCGGATTTCCCGGGTTCCTGGGCTCGGCCCTGCTGCCCCGGCTGCTCACCCGTCGTCCGGGTGACCGGGCACTGTGCCTGGTTCAGGACAGGCATCTCGCCAGGGCGCGGGAACGCCTCGAGGAGCTCGAGGCCGAACACCCCGACCTCGGCGGGCGCGTGGACCTCCTCACCGGCGACATCACGCGCCCCGGACTCGGTGTCGCCGCGGACCACCGGGACGTGCTGGACCAGGTGGTCGAGGTGTGGCACCTCGCCGCGGTGTACGACCTGGCCGTCGCACCGGAGGTCGCCTGGCGGGTGAACGTGGACGGCACGGCCAGGGTCCTCGAGCTGTGCCGCTCGCTGCCGAACCTCGGGCGCCTGCAGTACGTCAGCACCTGCTACGTCAGCGGCCGGTATGCCGGGGAGTTCACCGAGGACGCCCTCGACGTGGGACAGGAGTTCCGCAACCACTACGAGGAGACCAAGTTCGAGGCCGAGCTCCTCGTGCGCAAGGCGATGGCCGACGGCCTGCCCGCCACGATCTACCGGCCGGGCATCGTGGTCGGCGACTCCCGCACGGGAGAGACCCAGAAGTACGACGGCCCCTACTTCCTCGCGACGTTCCTGCGGCGGCAGCTCGGCGTGGCACTCGTCCCGCGGGTCGCGTCCCTCGACGCGGTCACCATGTCCGTCGTACCCCGGGACTTCGTCGTCGACGCGATGGACGAGCTGTCGGTGCTGGACCGGTCGCTGGGCCGCACCTACGCGCTCACCGACCCGGCGCCACCGACGATCAGGCAGCTCGTGACGACGTTCGCGCGGCACCTGGGCAGACGAGTCGTCTGGCTGCCTCTGCCGCTGGGCATCAGCCGGTCGGCCATGGGGGTGCCCGGCATGGAGCGGCTGCTCGGGCTGCCGGCCGAGGCGCTGGACTACCTCGCCTCGCCGACCACCTACTCGACGGCCCACACGACCGAGGACCTGGCCGGCACCGGGCTGGCCTGCCCGCGGTTCGACGAGTACGCCACCAGGCTGCTCGACTTCATGGCCGAGCACCCGGAGATCGACGCGAAGGCGATGGTCTGAGATGCCGGCCCGGTCCCGCCTGCTCGTCGCCGATGTGAGTCTCGCCGGTTGCGACCGTGACTACGACGAGAACGTCACGTTCCTCAACCGGCGGTTCCGAATCGTGCGCACGGCCGCACAGGGCGACAAGCAGGTCGCGGCGAGGCTCGTCGCGCAGTGGGCCGGTCAGGCCGACGCGCTCGCCCTCACCTGCGGCACCGGTTCGCTCAAGGAGGTCCGCGACCGGCGGACCCACGTCCCCACGACTGAAGGCCAGGCCCTCGGCGAGGTGCTGCAGGAGTGGGCGGTCCGGCACCTCCAGGCCGAGATGCCTGGCTACTTCGACAACGCCCGCACGGTCGTCCTCGGTAGCGAGCACGCCCAGACCGTGCGGCTGCTGCGTGAGTTCACCGGGAACCTGGAGTTCGCCGACCCGCTGCTGCGCCTCGACATTCCCCAGACCCTCGAGTCCAGCCCGGTCCTGGGCCTGGCCGCTCGGCTCGGGACGCTCCCGATCCGGGTGCTGCCGGCAGCCCTGCGGGAGCAGCTGGCTGCCCCGGTCGTGCACGCCTCGAACGCCCTGGCCCGCAAGGCGGCGCGCAGCTGCGACGTGCTCGTGGCGTCGTACGACGAGCTCGCCGGCCTCGGCCTCGAGGATCTCGCCGGGAAGACGCTGATCAGCTCCGCGATCTTGGACGCACAGCTGGCCGACCTCGCGGCACGGGGGGTGGACCTGGTCCTCGACGTCGTCCCCCAGCCGTTCCGCGTCACCGTGGACACGGCCGTGCTGGAGGCGATGATGCTCGCGCTGGTGTCCGAAGCGGGCCCGCTGACCAGTGACGACCTGCTCGAGATGATCGACTCCGCCGGGCTCGAGCCGCGGGTGCTGCGCCCCAACGGCTTCCGCCGCAAGAGCCGGTTCGCCTTTGTCATCCACCCGCTGTCCCAGAAGTTCTTCAACAACGTCGAACCGCTGGCCACCTTCACCAGGCTCGCCCCCGGCGTCGCCGTCGACGCCGTCGAGAAGGCCGTCGCCTACGCACCGCCGTTCACCTACAGCCACGTGACCGGGATCAAGTCCCCCACCGGGGCCGAGGCCGAGGGGTGGCTGATCACCGTGGGCGGCACCCCGAAGGAGCTGATGGCACACAGCCCGGAGTTCACCTACGCCAAGCTGCTCACCGCCGCTGAGACCGCACGCAAGCTCGGCGCCCAGGTGATGGGCCTGGGCGCCTTCACCAAGGTCGTCGGGGACGCCGGCGTGACGGTGGCCCGGAAGGCGCCGCTACCGATCACGACCGGCAACAGCTACAGCGCCTCCGGTGCGCTGTGGGCGGCGCACGAGGCCGTCGAGCGGCTCGGCCTGGTCGAGCGGGACGAGCAGGGGCGGCTGAAGGGCAAGGCGATGGTGGTCGGCGCCACCGGGTCGATCGGCTCGGTCTGTGCCCGCTTGCTCGCGCTCGCCAGCGACGAGCTCTGGCTGGTGTCGCCCGAGTCGGCCAAGCTGCTCGCGCTCAAGCACGAGATCGAGCGCGGGGAGCACCGGGCGACCATCCACGTGGCAGCCAGCCCGGACGAGCACCTGCCCGAGATGGACGTGATCGTCACCGCCACCTCGGGCGCCGGCAAGCGGGTCCTGGACATCATGGCGGTCAAGCCCGGTTGCGTGATCACCGACGTCGCGCGCCCACTCGACCTCTCGGCCGAGGACGTGGCCAAGCGGCCGGACGTGCTGGTGGTGGAGTCCGGCGAGATCGAGCTGCCCGGGGACGTGCACATGCGCGACATCGGCCTACCTCGCGGCGTGGTCTACGCCTGCATGGCCGAGACCGTGGTCCTCGCTCTGGAGGGACGCTACGAGAGCTTCACCGTCGGGCGGCACATCGAGTGGGAGAAGGTCAAGGAGATCTACGAGCTCGGGCTCAAGCACGGGATGCGGCTGGCCGCGATCTCCGGGGTCCACGGGGTCTTCAGCGACGACGACATCGCCCTGGTCCGCGCACGAGCCCTGGAGCGTCGTGCCGCCGCTCCCAGCACGCGCCGAGCCGGGACCTTGGGCTCTGGCCGCGCCGCCCCGACCGGTGCCAGCCTGGAGGCATGACGACCGAGGACCGCATCAAGCAGCTCGAGACACAGATGGAGAAGCTCCAGGCCAAGCAGGCGGAGCTCAGGAAGCAGCTGGCGGAGGCGGAGCTGGACCGGTGGCGCGGCCGGGTCGACGACCTCGAGGTGCAGCTGCACCTGGCGTCGATGGAGGTCTCGGACCGGGTCCAGCCGCTGATCGACCGGGTCCGCGACCGGGTGACCGACGCCCGGACGCAGGTCGAGGGCAACGCCTCGGCCGCGACCGAAGGTCTCAACGCCGTCCGCGACAGCCTGCAGACCGCCTTCAAGGACATCCGCAAGGCAGTGCTCGACACCACGAAGAAGATCGCCTCGTGACCGTCCCCGTCTGACGCGAGGTCAGTCCTGGTGCTCCCGCTTGATCGACTCGTGGTTGCGGATCACCTCGTCGATGATGAGGTTCAAGAACTTCTCCGCGAACCTGGGGTCGAGCCCCGACTCGTCCGCGAGTGCCCGCAGGCGCTCGATCTGGTAGGCCTCTCGGGACGGGTCGGCCGGAGGCATGCCGGACCGGGCCTTGAGCTGGCCCACCTGCTGCGTGCACTTGAACCGCTCGGCGAGCAGGTGCACGAGGGCGGCGTCGAGGTTGTCGATGCTGCTGCGCAGCCGGCGGAGCTCCGTGGTCGCGTCTTGCTCGGTCACACCGCAATCCAAGCAGACCACACCTCGTGCGACTGCGTGCCCACGTCGGGGTCGTGCGTCTGCTGGAAGTTCCGTCCGCCCCGGGCGAAGGTGTGCAGCACCGCTGCCGGCACCTCCGCCGGCGCCACGGGCTGTTTCAGCCAGGTGCAGTCGCGCACGTTCACCAGGTCGGCCTCCCGGGCAGCAGGGTCGTCGTCGTAGCGCCACTCCCCCGCGACCCGTCCCAGGTGGAACAGACCCTCCCCGTCACGGGTCCACACGAACGCGCCGCCGGGGACCGCCGCGAACCGCTCCAGCCGACGGGCCACCCTGAGGTCGTGCGCCTCCTCGGTCAGCCCGAGTGCGTCGCGCAGGTCCCTCGGGAGCCGGGGCAGCCGCCCGCCGACCCCGACGACGCCCAGGGTGAGCGCCCGCTCGACGGCCAGGCCCGGATCCACGTCGTCGCGACGCGACCGCATCGGGGCACGGAACACCGGCGTCATGCGGCCAGTCTCGCAGGTGGCTCGGCTAGCCTGCCGGGGTGAGCGACGAACCGGCATCACCCCCACCCGACCGTCCGCTTCGGGTCGGCTTCGTCGCCGGCGTCACCCCCGACAAGTGGGCGCGGCGCTGGGCCGAGCGGATGCCGCCCGGCGAGCTCGACCTCGCCCCGGTCGACGACGGCGACCAGCTCGCGGTGCTGTACGACGATCGCGCGGACATGTGCTTCGTGCGGCTGCCGGTCGACGACGAGACGATGCACGTGATCCCGCTGTACTCCGAGGTGCCGGTGGTCGTCGTACCCAAAGACCACTTCGTCGAGGCGGCCGAGGACGTGACGCTCGCCGACCTCACCGGTGAGATCGTCCACGAGGTTCCGCCGTTGACCGCCCAGGAGGCCGTGGAGACCGTGGCAGCGGGGGTCGGGGTCGTCGTGCTGCCGATGTCGGTGGCCCGCCTGCACAACCGCAAGGACGTCGTGCACCGGCCGGTCACGGACGCCGCCGCGAGCCGGATCGGTCTCGCCTGGCGCAAGGACCTCGAAGACCCGCGGGTCGAGACCTTCGTCGGCGTGGTGCGCGGGCGGACGGCGCACAGTTCGCGCGGAGCCACCGAGCCGGCGGCCAAGGAGACCAAGCAGACCAACCAGAAGTCCACGGCGACCCGGAGGCAGCCGAAGCCGAGGCCGGCGGCGAAGGGGCGGCCGTCACCGCGCGGTCGCCGCCGCCGGTGACCTGACGGCCGCCCGAGCGGGTGCCCCGCGATTCTCAAGCCGCGTTGCGGCTCAGCCACTCGCCCAGCACTGCCGCGCTCGCCGCGACCACGTCGGGCCAGTCCAGCGCCGACTCGTCGGCGTTGTCGGAGACGTGCTTGACCAGCCGCACCGGGACGCCCAGCCGCCGGCACGCATAGGCCACCGCATAGCCCTCCATGTCCACCAGGTCGGCCCGGCCGGCAAGCGTGTCGCGAACGGCCGGGTCGGTGACGAACACGTCCCCCGAGGCCAGCACGGTGGCGTCGCCGCCTTCGACGGCAAGCCGTTCCTCGGGGTCGTAGCCGAGAGCGCGCACGGCCTCGGCGTTCATGTCGTGGTTGAGGACGACCCCCGGCAGGTGAAGACCCTCCAGGCCGGGCCGGAGCGCGCCCGCCGTACCGATGTTGACGACCAGGGTGCGCGCCGTGTCGGCGCCGACGAGGGCGCGCGTGGTGGCCACGGCCGCTGCGGTCTTGCCGATCCCGGTCACGACGACGCGCAGTCCGTCGGGCACGCAGGCGGCCTCGGCCCGGGTGGCCGCCACCACGATGATCTGGTCGGGGGTCACGGGCGAAGCCTAGAGGGGACTCCCGGCCCTACCAACCCGGCCCTTCGCCCTCCTAGCGTCGAGGTATGGCAGGCGTCGCGGCGCAGGCAGTGGTCGTTGTCCACCTGACCTACCTGCTGTACGTGCTGTTCGGTGGTCTTCTCGGGCTCCGTAGCCTGCACTGGCTCTGGCCGCACCTGGTGACCTCGTTCTGGGGCGCGGTGGGAGTCGCCGGTCAGCTCGGCTGCCCGCTGACCGTGCTGCAGAAGTACCTGATCGGTCTCGACGGTGGTGAGCCGTACGACGGCAGCTTCATCGGCCACTACGTCGCCGGTGTCTTCTACCCCGCCGACTGGCAGGGCCTGGTGTGGTGGGCGACCGCGTCGTTCGTGCTGGCCAGCTACGTTGCTGCCCTGGTCCGGCACGGCACCGACCACCGGCTGGCCGCGCACCACTGACTACCAGCCGGCAGGCAGCGGTCGGCCCTCCTGGAACCCCGCCGCGGACTGCACCCCGATGGTCGCCCGGTCGTGGAACTCCTCCAGGTCGGCGGCACCGGCGTAGGTGCAGGCCGACCGCACCCCGGCGAACACGTGGTCGATCAGGTCCTCCACGCCCGGACGGGCGGGGTCGAGGTACATCCGGGAGGAGGAGATGCCCTCCTCGTAGAGAGCCTTGCGCGCCCGGTCGAACGACGTCTCCGAGCTCGTCCGGCTCGCGACCGCTCTCGCCGACGCCATCCCGAAGCTTTCCTTGTAGGCACGGCCGTCCGCCGCGACGTGCAGGTCCCCCGGCGACTCGTAGGTGCCGGCGAACCACGAGCCGACCATCACCTGGGAGGCTCCGGCGGCCAACGCAAGTGCCACGTCACGGGGGTGCCGGACGCCGCCGTCGGCCCACACGTGCTTGCCGAGCTCCCGGGCGGCCGCGGCGCACTCGATCACCGCCGACAGCTGCGGCCGCCCCACACCGGTCATCATCCGGGTCGTGCACATCGCCCCCGGCCCGACGCCGACCTTGACGATGTCGGCGCCGGCGGACACCAGGTCGCGAACACCCTCGGCGGTCACCACGTTCCCGGCGACGACGGGGACCTCGGGCGCCACCGACCGCACCGCGGCGAGGGCCTCGAGCATCCGGCCCTGCTGGCCGTGCGCGGTGTCGACGACGAGCGCGTCGATCCCGGTGGCGAGCAGCGCCTCGGCCTTGGCCCGGACGTCACCGTTGACCCCGATCGCGGCCGCGACCCGAAGCCGGCCCTGAGCGTCGAGCGCGGGCGAGTAGAGCGTGGAGCGCAGTGCCCCGGTGCGGGTCAGGATGCCCCGGAGCTGTCCGGCATCGTCGAGCACCGGAGCCAGCCTGACCCGCGCCTGGTCGAGCCGGTCGAACGCGGACCGGGCGTCCACGGTGTCCGGCAGGGTGACCAGCGAGTGGGCCATCACGTCGTGGACCTGGGTGAACCGGTCCACGCCGAGGCAGTCGTCCTCGGTCACCACCCCGACCGGCCGCCCGCCGTCGAGCACCACGGCGGCCCGGTGCGCCCGCTTCGGCAGCAGGGCCAGCGCCTCACCGACGGTCTGGTGCGGGTCGAGCACGATCGGGGTCTCGAAGACCGGGTGCCGTGCCTTGACCCAGGCGACCACGTCGGCCACGACCGCGATCGGGATGTCCTGCGGGATCACCGCGAGACCACCACGGCGTGCCACGGTCTCGGCCATCCGCCGCCCGGAGATCGCGGTCATGTTCGCGACCACGAGCGGGATCGTGGTGCCGGTGCCGTCGTTGCTGGTCAGGTCGACGTCGTACCGGGAGGACACGTCCGAGTGCCGGGGCACCATGAACGCGTCGTCGTAGGTCAGCTCGTACGGCGGAACGGAGTCGTTGAGGAAGCGCACGAGGAGAGCACTCTACAGGGTGCGGCCGCTCCGGCGCCCGTGCAGCGACGTACGCCCTTCACGCCAGGAGCCGGGCGAACAGCTCGGCGTACTGGATCAGGTGACGGTCGCCGAGGAACTGGTCCTGGACCCGCTCACGCGCTGCCTGGCCGAGCTTCGCCGCCAGCGCGTCGTCGGAGAGCAGCTGCTCCAGGGCCCGTCCGTACGCCTCGAGGTCGTGCGGGTCCTCGACCAGCAGGCCGTGGACGCCGTCGTCGATCTGGTCCCGGATGCCGCCCACCGCCGACGCGATCACCGGTCGCCCCTTCCACATCGCCTCGGTCACGGTCAGACCGAAACCCTCGACGAGGCTCTTCTGGACCACCACCGTGGCGTGGGTCTGGATGGCGTTCACCAGATGGGCGTTCTCGTCGACGTCGTCCATCGGCAGCGTGACCAGGTGCACGCGCTGCTGGCTCTGCGTCGGGAGGCGGTCCCAGAGGCTGACGCACTCGTCGAGCACGGCGGCACCCTCCGGGTCGTCGGAGACGCCCGAGGTCGCCGGGCCGACGAGCGCGAGATGCGTGTCGGCAGGCAGCGAGTCCAGCCGGTCCACGAAGCCTTCGAGCACGCCCGGCATGTCCTTGAGCCGGTCCCAGCGGCTCACCTGGACCACGAGCCGAGCGTTCGCGGGCACCGCGCCGTCGCCGTGGATCAGGCCTTGGTGCGGCCGGACCTGGCCGATGTCCCCACCGCGACGCGTGAAGCCCAGCTGGTCGGCGACCGGGGTGCCCTCGACCAGTCCTGCCTGCGCCAGGGTGGACCGCACGCGGGGTGTGGCCAGCGGCAGGTTCTTCGCGCTGAACGGGTCGATCGACGGCGCGATGACGACGAGCTTCTCCGGCGGCACCCACGGCGGGACGTACTCCCGACGGGAGAAGATGAAGCCGTCCGCGGACTCGACGAAGCCGCGGAGGAACTCCCAGCCCACGTCGGTGAGGGCGTCGGGGACGTCGCGTCCGATGTGACAGCGCCACACGACGTGGGCGCCGCGCGCCCGCAGACCGTCGACCAGCCCGGCGGTCTGAGGGTCGTGCAGGATCACGATGTCACCCGGGTCCACGACCTGCTCGGCCATGGGGAGGTTGAACGCCAGCACCCGGGCGAAGTGGTCGCGCTCCGGCTGCCCCAGCCCGCCTCCGTCACCGGGCGAGCCGTGCAGGAAGTTGTGCAGGCGCTTGGTGATCGAGAAGAACTCGTGGTCGCCGTCGAGGACCAGCCAGCGCGTGTCGACCTGGGCACCACGTCCGTAGGCGAGCATGAACTGCAGCATCTCGGCCACGCCACCACCCTTGCTGGTGGCGTTGATGTTCCACACCGTGCGTGGCCCGAGCTGCTCCCGGGCCCGCTGCGCGTAGAGCATCAGGAGCTCGGCGCGCGCAGGGCTGAGCAGCTGCGCCAGTCGCTCGAGCGGGATCGGACGGACCTCGACCTCGCGCATCTCGACCTCCTCGTCGGAAGGCTGCTGCCTCCAGACTAGGCGGACAGCCGCCTCGACCCGGTGTCTTTCGGCGCGGAGAGTCCACTGTCGCGGAGCTCGAGCGCAGCGAGCCGCCGTACGACGTCGGGGTCACCGCGCCGCCAGGCACCCGCCGGGTCGTCGCTGATCGGGGCGAGCCGGTGCAGCGGCTGGCGGCTGATCGCACGCAACGCGAAGAGGTCGAGGTCCTCGGCCGCGTCGACGAACCTGCGCCCGGCGGTCGCCTCGCGGACGAACCGCCAGCGCAGGGGCAGGTGCACCGCCAGCGCCAGGAGCACCGGGATCGCACCGATCGCCAGCCCGAGCCAGAACGCCAGCGTCTCCACCGCAGCCACCTGCGCCTCGCCCGCGGCCGCGATCCGGTCGGCGGCCCCACCGGCGCCGTCGAACGGCCGGCTCACCTGGTCACCGACCAGGGGCAGGTCACCGACGGCGCGCCCGGCGTCGCGCAGCTGGCCCGCCAGGCCCGTGCCGGCCTCGGAGATCTCCCGCCCGGGCCGGCCCAACGACAAGGTCGCCTCTCGGACGGCCAGCGCGGTGCGCACCCAGGCGTACACCCAGACGACGAGGAGCAGGTCGCCCGCCAACTGCAGCGATCGGCGGACCGGGGCGTCGGCATAGAGCTTCATGCCGGCACAGTTCCCCGATCCGCCGCCTTCTACGAACGAGTGCTACTTGAGCTCGGCCGAGGTCTTCCCGAGGAGCCGGCGAGCCACGATCAGCTGCTGGATCTGCTGGGTGCCCTCGAAGATGTCGAGGATCTTGGAGTCGCGCGCCCACTTCTCGAGCAGCTCGTGCTCGCTGTAGCCGACGCTGCCGGCGAGCTCGACGCACCGCAGCGTGATGTCGCTGCCGACCCTCCCGGCCTTGGCCTTCGCCATCGAGGCCTCCAGGGAGTTCGGCTTGCGGTTGTCGGCCATCCAGGCGGCCTGGAGCGTGAGCAGGTACGCCCCCTCCCAGTCGGCCTCCATCTGCAGGAAGGCTGCCGCCGCGGCCGACTGGGTGTGGGCGGGCCGGTCGTAGTCGATCTCGACGCCGGCCTGCTCGAGCAGCTCCCGGGTCAGCTCCAGCGAGGCGCGTGCGCAGCCGACCGCCATCGACGCGACGAGCGGGCGGGTGTTGTCGAAGGTCGCCATCGCGCCCGCGAAGCCCTGCTTGACGTCGATCTCCGGGCTGCCGAGGAGGTTCTCCTTCGGCACCCGGCAGTCCTCGAACCGGATCGTGGCGGTGTCGGAGGCGCGGATCCCGAGCTTGTGCTCGAGTCGCTCCACGGTCATCCCCGGCGTGCCCTTGGGGACCACGAACGACTTGATCGCCGCCCGGCCGAGGCTCTTGTCGAGGGTCGCCCAGACGACCACGGCGTCGCTGCGGTCGCCGGCGGTGACGAAGATCTTCTCGCCGTTGAGGACGTAGTGGTCACCGTCGAGCACCGCGGTGGTGGAGATGTTGGCCGAGTCCGAGCCGACGCCCGGCTCGGTGATCGCCATGCTCGCCCACACGCCGTCGAACCGCTCGAGCTGCTCCTCGTCGGCCACCGAGGCGATCGCCGAGTTGCCGAGGCCCTGTCGGGGCATCGACAGCAGCAGCCCGACGTCGCCCCAGCACATCTCCATGATGGAGAGCACGGAGGCCAGGTTGGAGCCGTTCTTGGAGCCGGCGGCGGCCTCGTCGGCGGACTCCTCCGAGCGTCGTACGCCGGAGGCACCGGCGCCGCTCGCCGCACCCGACTCGCTGAGCCCGTCGATCATCGCCGCGAGCATGTCGAGCTCCTTGGGATACTCGTGCTCGAGCTCGTCGTACTTGCGGGAGTTGGGTCGCAGCAGGTTCATCGCGACCTGGTGAGCCTGGCCGATCAGCGGCCGGAACTTCTTGGGGGTCTCGAGGTTGATCATGGTCTCGCCCCGTCCTCAGACGAGGACGCCTCCTTCCATGACGGCGATGGCGCGCAGGTCGCGGTACCACCGTTCCACCGGGTGCTCCTTGACGAAGCCGTGCCCACCGAGCAGCTGGACGCCGTCGTTGCCGATCTGCATGCCGCGCTCGGCGCAGAGCTTGCGGGCGAGCGCGACCTCGCGCTCGAACGGCTTGCCCTGCGCGGCACGTGAGGCCGCCCGGTAGGTCACCAGGCGCATGGCCTGGAGCTCGATCGCAATGTTGGCGACCATGAACGCGACGGACTGGCGGTGGCTGATCGGCTCACCGAACGCCTCGCGCTCGTTGACGTAGGGGACCACGTAGTCCAGCACCGCCTGGCCGGTGCCGATGGCCAGGGCGCACCAGCCGAGCCGGGACAGCCGCACGGCCTCGGCGTACGCCTCGCCGTCGGTGTCCCCGAGCAGGGCGATCGCGTCGACGCGGGCACCGTTGAGCACCACCCGGCCCAGGCCGGCTGCCCGCACGCCCATCGACGGCTCGGACTCGATCTCGAGGCCCGCGGTCGAGGACTCGACCAGGAACAGCGCGGGCTTGCCCTCCAGCACGGCGCCGACGACGAACAGCTCCGCCTCCGCCGCGCGCGGGACCAGCGACTTCACACCCTCGAGGACGAAGCCGTCCCCGTCGCGGGTCGCGGTGGTCTGCGGCGCCATCGCGTCGAACAGCGGGCGGGGCTCGGTCAGCGCGAGCGCGGCAGCGGGGACCTCGTCGCCGGCGAACGCAGGCAGGTAGGTCTGTTGCTGCTCCTCGGTGCCCCACAGCGACAGCGCGGTCGCGACGGCACCGGGCGCGAGACAGGCGACGGCCAGGCCCATGTCGCCCTTCCCGAGGGCCTCCGCGACCAGCGTGCCGGCCATCGCCGACCGCTCGGTGGAGATCCCGCCGAGCTCCTCGGGCACGCCGAGGATCGGCAGACCGATCTCGAGGCCGGCCTTCAGCACCTCCTCGGGGGCGGCGCACGCGTCGTTGGCCTCGGCTGCCGCAGGCCGGACCATCTCGGCGGCGAACTCACCGACCACGTCGACCAGCATCTGCTCGTCCTCGGTCGGGGTGAGGTCGAACAGGCCCTTCTGCGCGGCGGTCGGCACCCGCACCGGGGCGGCACCGGGCCTGCCCTTCCGCTTGAAGGACCGGCTGACCGCGCCCACCGTGCGGAACCCGGCCCGGGTGGTCTCGAAGACCACCCGCTCGGTCTGCTTGCGCAGCCCGAGCCGGTCGAGGACGTCGGTCTGGGCCAGGCGGTTCAGCATGGAGACGGCGAAGCCGATCGGGTCCTGCCGGTCCGCGGCCGGCACACCGTGCCGGCTCCGCGCGGCGTCGCGGGGTGTACGTGTCATCGACATGCGGCAACTGTAACTGCGAGTTACACGTTGCGCCACACTAAGTTTCGGTGGCGCCGGTCACGCCGCCTGTGCCGGGTGAGCGCACCCTAGGATGAGGCCCATGCCTGAGTACGCCGCGGACAGCACTCCCCTTCCCGAAGGCGGCCTGATCCGGCCGATCACGCGGTGGGGCGAGCACGTGATGCACCGGATGCAGGAGCCGGTCACGGAGTTCGACGAGGACCTGCGCGCGCTCGCCGCGGACATGGTGGCGACGATGTACGCCGCCGAGGGAGTCGGCCTCGCCGCGTGCCAGATCGGGGTCGACCGGTCGATCTTCGTCTTCGACTGTCCCGACGCCGACGGCGTGCACCACACAGGCGTCGTGTGCAACCCCGAGCTGTTCCTGCCCGAGGGCCGCGAGCGCCGGCTCGACGACGACGAGGAGGGCTGCCTGTCGCTGCCCGGCGCATTCGTCAAGCTGGCCCGGCCCGACTACGCCCGGGTGCAGGGCCAGGACCTCGCCGGTAACCCGGTCTCCTACAGCGGGACCGGCCTGCTCGCGCGGTGCCTGCAGCACGAGACCGACCACTGCCAGGGCACCGTGTTCGGCGACCGGCTCAACAAGCGAGGCCGGAAGAAGCTGTTCAAGGCCGCCGACGAGCTTGCCGACCGGTTCCCGCCGGAGTGGCCGGCCGTGGTCACCGCCGAGCCGTGACGTAGCAGGCGACCGCGGTCGCGGCCGCCACGTTGAGCGAGTCGATCCCCGCGGCCATCGGGATCACCGCGCATCGCTCGGCGGTGTCCATCCACCGCCGCGACAACCCCGGCCCCTCCGAGCCCAGCAGCAGGGCCACCTTGTCGAGGCCACGCACGGCGTCCTCGATCGCCACGGCATCGGCTGCCGGGGTCAGCGCGACGGTCGTGAACCCGGCCCGGGACAGCTCCGCGGGGGCGTCGTACCACTCCTCCAACCGGGCGTACGGGACCGTGAAGACCGCGCCCATCGCGACCTTGATCGAGCGGCGGTAGAGCGGGTCCGCGCATCGCGGGGACAGCACGACGGCGTCCACCCCGAGAGCTGCGGCGGAGCGGAAGATCGCGCCGACATTGGTGTGGTCGACGACGTCCTCCAGCACGACGACGGTGCGGGCGTCCCGCAGCACCTCCGAGACCGTCGGCAGCGGCGAGCGCTCCAGGGACGCCAGCGCGCCCCGGTGGACATGGAAGCCGGTGACCTGCTCGGCAAGATCCTCGCTGACCACGTAGCACGGCGCGTCGCTGCGCTCGAGCACGTCAACCAGGCCGGCGAGCCAGCGCGGCGCCATCAGGAACGACCGGGCCGGGAACCCGGCCTCGACGGCGCGCCGGACCACCTTCTCCCCCTCGGCCAGGAACAACCCGTGCTCGGCCTCGAGATGCTTGCGGAGCTCGACGTCGCGCAGGTCGCGGTAGTCGGCGAGCCGCGGGTCGTCGGGGTCGGTCACCTCGATCAGCCGCGCCATCGATACCTTTCCGGGTTGGCCACTGCGACCACCTCGCCGACGACCACGATCGCAGGCGGCCTGACCTCCTCGCGCACCACGTCCTCGGCCACGGCGCCGAGCGTGGACAGCACGGTGCGCTCCCCCGGCATCGTGCCCTCGGCGACGACCGCCACCGGCGTGTCCGCGGACCGCCCTCCTCCGAGGAGCCGCTCGGCGATGGCCGCGAGGTTCTGCACCGCCATCAGCAGGACCACCGTCCCGCGCATCCGGGCGAGGGCGTCCCAGTCCACCAGCGATCCGTCATGGTCCGGCGGCAGGTGCCCCGACACGACGGTGAACTCGTGGGCCACCCCGCGGTGCGTCACGGGGATCCCGGCTGCGGCGGGGACCGAGATCGCGCTGGTGACCCCGGACAGGACCGTGCAGGGCACGCCCGCCTCGGCGCAGGCGATCGCCTCCTCGTAGCCGCGGCCGAACACGAACGGGTCTCCGCCCTTGAAGCGAACCACCCGCTTGCCCTGCAGGGCGCGCTCGACGATCACCCGGTTGATCTCCTCCTGGGACGCCGAACGGCCCCGGGGCAGCTTGGCGACGTCGACCAGCTCCACGTCCGGAGCCAGCTCGCTGAGCAGCTCCCGGGGAGCGAGGCGGTCGGCGACCACCACGTCGGCCTCGCTCAGCGCCCGGCGGGCGGCCACGGTGACCAGCTCGGGGTGGCCGGGTCCCCCACCGACGAGGACCACCCCGGGCGTGCGGTCGCGGTGGGCATCGGCGTCGATCACGCCGTCACGCAACGCCGAGACGATCTCGTCGCGCACCGCGGCGGAGCGCTGCGGCTGGCGGTTCCCCAGCACCGCCACGGTGACACCGGCGTGGCGGCCGACCGCAGGGGTCCAGGCGGACGCTGCCGCGGCGTCGTCGCTGCGGACGCAGAAGATCCGGCGCTCCTCGGCGGCCGCGCTCACCGCCTGGTTGACCTCCGGGACGTCGGTCGCCGCGATGACGTACCACGCGTCGTCGAGGTCGGCTGCGTGGAAGCCGCGTTCGTGCCAGACCAGCTCGCCGGCTCCGACGAGTCCCTCGATCGCGGGCGTCACAGCCGGGGAGACCACTTCCACCCGGGCGCCCACCGCGAGCAGCGCGGGCACCCGGCGCTGGGCGACCCGACCGCCGCCGACGACCACCACGCGCCGGCCGGCCAGCCGGAGGCCGGCGGGATACGGCGGGTGCTCGAGGTCACTCATGGGCCTCCACCTGCTTCCGGGCGACGCCGGCGGAGTCGAAGGTGGCCATCTCCCGCAGGACCGTGCCGGCCGCCTCGACCAGCGGCAACGCCAGCACCGCCCCGGTGCCCTCCCCCAGCCGCAGGTCGAGGTCGACCAGGGGCCGGAGGCCGAGTTGCGCCAGGGCGACCGCGTGCCCGGGCTCCGCGCTGCGATGCCCGGCGAAGCAGTAGTCGATCGCCTCGGGAGCCAGCGCCTGCGCGACCAGCGCCGCCGACCCGGCGATCACCCCGTCGAGGATCACCGGCACACCCCGTGCGGCGGCGCCGAGGACGAACCCGGCGATCCCGGCGTGCTCGAAGCCACCCATCGAGGCCAGCGTCCGCACCGGGTCGTCGCTCACCGGACGCGACGCCAGCGCGGACTCCACCACCTTCACCTTGCGCGCGTGCACGGCGTCGTCGATGCCGGTCCCGCGCCCCGTGACCTCGGCCGGTGCCGCTCCGGTGAAGGCGGCCACCAGCGCCGCCGACGGCGTCGTGTTCGCGATCCCCATGTCCCCGGTGAGCAGGACGTCGTGCCCACGCTCGACGAGCAGGTCCGCCACGGCCGCCCCGGCCAGGAGGCCACGGACGGCCTCGTCCCGGGTCATCGCCGCTCCGACCGTCAGGTCCGACGTACCCCGTCTGATCTTGTGGTCGAGCAGATCCGGACCCGGCTCCAGGTCCGCCGCCACGCCCATGTCGACGACGACCACATCTGCCCCGGCCTGGCGGGCGAGGACGTTGACCGCGGCCCCGCCGGCGCGGAAGTTCGCCACCATCGCGGCGGTCACGTCCTGCGGCCAGGGGCTCACCCCCTGCGCGTGCACACCGTGGTCGCCGGCGAACACCGCAACCGCGGGTCGCGCCAGACGGCGAGGCGGGCAGGCCCGTTGGATACCGCAGAGCCGCACCGAGGCCTCCTCGAGCACGCCGAGCGCTCCGACCGGCTTGGCCAGCTGCGCCTGCCGCTCCCGCGCGTCGGACATCGACCGGGGATCGAGGGGTACGACGGCCGCAACGAGGGCGCCCAGCGTCTGCTCGGAAGTCATGCGTCCCATTCTCGCGAGGGTCGCGCGTCCCCTGGCAGACGACCAAGGCGCGGACTAGTGTCACAGCACGCCTAGATCAGGAGGTATGGATGAGCCTGGACCGACCGGTCAGCCCGGACCCCTACGAGCTCCTTCCCGCTGTCCCGTCCTTCACGGTGACGAGCACCGACGTGCACGACGGCCGGCCCCTGAAGGACGACCAGGTCGCTGCCAAGGGGAACACCTCTCCTCAGCTCAGCTGGTCCGACGTGCCCGAGGGCACCAAGAGCTTCGTCGTGACCTGCTTCGACCCCGACGCGCCGACCCCGTCAGGGTTCTGGCACTGGGTGCTGGTCGACCTCCCCGCCGACGTACGCACTCTCGACGCGGGTGCCGCCGCGGGACCACTGCCCGGCAAGGCGTTCCACTGCCGCAACGACGGTGGGGAGAAGGGGTTCATGGGTGCGGCCCCGCCGCAGGGCGACCAGGTGCACCGGTACTACTTCGTCGTGCACGCCGTGGGTGAAGAGTCCCTGGGCGTGGACTCCGACGCGTCACCGGCGGTGGTGTCGTTCAACCTCGCGTTCAAGACGCTGGGTCGAGCGATCATCCACGGGACCTACCAGCACTGAGCTCCCGGTAGGTCGGCGAGTCGAGGAAGAGCGGGAGTACGTGCCTGGCGGACATCGCCAGGTCGAGCTCGCCGGAGCGGATCCGATCCGGGTCGACGAACATGATGCGTCGCCCCTCCCCGAGGCGGATGTCCTCGTCGGTCGCCTCGGTGCGGGCGACCCAGATCTGCCAGCGGTCGGCGAGGTGGGAGGACACCTTCGGCGAGTGCTGCACGATCTCGTCGAACCAGAGCTCGAGGCCCTCCTCGCGCAGGCCGGTCTCCTCCTCCAGCTCCCGGTGGAGCGCGACCTCCCAGGACTCCCCGTCCTCGAGGTGACCACCGACCAGTCCCCACTGGTTGGGTGAGACCAGCGCGTGCTCGTCGCGCTCCTGCATCAGGATCCAGCCGCGGGAGTCGACCAGCAGCGCGCTCGTGATCCGGCAGTTCTGCTCCGCGCAGGGAGTGTCGTTGTCTGCGAGCGGGGCGGCGTTGCTACGGGCCACGAAAGTCCTCCGGTTGCGACAGCGTTTCCCTCGAAGCCTACTCGCCTGCCCGGCCCGGGCCCCGCCCTGCGCCGCCGGGGTACGACGCGCAGGGTTGGCGCCATGGGCGAGAATCACCGCATGCCCCAGCAGAACCCCGTGCACGAGCCCGACGTCCTCGGCGAGCCGTACCTCGCCGAGACCATCGAGCTGCCCGACGACGACGAGGGCCCCGTCGTCGCCACCCTCGTCCACCGCCGCACCGACCCTGCCGCGGCGGACCGGAAGCGGGCGGTGCTACACCTGCACGGGTTCTCCGACTACTTCTTCCAGACCCCTGCGGCGGACTACTGGACCGCACGCGGCTACGACTTCTACGCCCTGGACCTGCGCAAGTACGGCCGCTCCCTCCGTCCGCACCAGACGCCGAACTTCGTCACGGACCTGACCGACTACTTCGCCGAGATCGACGCCGCCATGGAGCGGATCCGCGACCGTGACGGCCACGACCACGTGATCGTCACCGCGCACTCCACCGGCGGCCTGATCGCACCGCTGTGGGCGCACGAACGCCGGCCCGGCCTGGCGGGGATGGTGCTCAACTCACCGTGGCTGGACCTGCACGGCAGCTTCCTGCTCCGCACCGCAGGCACGGCGGCCATCGACCAGGTCGGCGCGCGGCGGCCCTACCTGGCGATCCCGCGCAACGTCTCGGGGCTCTACGCCCAGAGCCTGCACAAGGACCACCGTGGCGAGTGGGAGTTCAACCTGGACTGGAAGCCGATCGAGAGCCAGCCGGTCTACGCGGGCTGGCTCCGTGCGATCCGCCGCGGCCACCGCAGCGTCCACCGGGGCGTCGACGTGGGCGCGCCCGTGCTGGTGCTCACCTCGGGAGCCAGCTCGTTCCCACGGGAGTGGGACGACAACGTCTCGCGGCACGACATCGTCCTCGACGTCGAGCAGATCCGGAAGTGGGCCCACAAGCTCGGCGGCCACGTGACGGTGGCCCGCATCGAGGGCGCACTGCACGACGTCACGTTGTCCGCCGAGCCGGTCCGGCACCGGGTCTTCGACCAGGTCACCCGCTGGCTGGACGCCTACGTCCACGAGGGCTGAGCACCGCTGCGGGAGATGATCTCCCGCAGCGCCTCGGTGTCGAGGTGCTCCTCCACGGCGTCGGCCAGCGCGTCGATCTGTCGCTCGCGTGCGGCCGCGAACTCCGCGGCCTCCCCCGCCACCCAGTCCTCGCGATGTGCCTGCTCGGCCACGCGCGCAAGGAACGCCCGGCGGAAGCCGTCGCTCTCCAGGGCCCCGTGCCACAGCGTCCCCCACGTGGCCCCCTCGCGGCAGCCGTCGAGGAACGGCGTGCCGCCGCGCACCTCGACCGCCCCGTGGTGGATGCGGTAACCCTCGACCGGCTGGCCGAGCTCGGTCCCCCGCGGCCGGTCCAGCACCTTCTCGGCCCCGAACCGGGTGCGCGCCGGCAACAGACCCAGCCCCAGCGCCGAGGACGGCGCGCCGGCCTCCACGCCGTCGGGGTCGGCGACGTGCTCCCCCAGCATCTGGAAGCCGCCACAGATGCCGAGGACCGGCTGGCCGCCGCGGTGCCGCTGCACGAGCGGCCCTACCAGGCCGCGGTCGCGCAGCCAGGCCAAGTCGTCGAGCGTCGCCCGCGTCCCGGGGAGCACGACCAGGTCGGCGTCGGCCACCGCATCGGGCGAGTCGACGTACCTCACCTCCACGCCCGGCTCCACTGCCAGGGCGTCGACGTCGGTGAAGTTCGAGATCCGCGGGAACCGTACGACGGCCACCTGCAACGGGCGCACGCCGGAGGACGGGCTGCCGCCTCCGGGGGCCCGGGTGATCGTGTCCTCGGAGTCCAGGAGCATGTCCGGCAGCCACGGAACGACGCCGAGCACCGGCCGTTCGGTGGCGTCCTCGAGCATCCGCAGCCCTGGCTCGAGCAGCGAGCGGTCGCCGCGGAACTTGTTGACCACGAAGCCGTGGACCAGCGCCTGGTCCTCCGGCGGCATCAGCTTCAGCGTCCCGTACATCGCGGCGAACACACCGCCGCGGTCGATGTCGCCGACCACGATCGTGGGGACCCGGCCGTGGTGGGCCAGGCCCATGTTGACGAAGTCGTTCTCCCGGAGGTTGATCTCTGTCGGGCTGCCGGCTCCCTCGCAGACCACCACGTCGTACCTGGTCGCCAGGTCGTCGAAGGCGGCGTAGGCCGCCTCCGCCAGGCCGGTGCGCGCCCCGGCGAACGACGACGCGTCGAGGTCCCCGGCGGGGCGCCCCATGACGACGACGTGGCTGCGCAGGTCCGACCCGGGCTTGAGCAGCACGGGGTTCATCGCGACCTCGGGCTCGACACCGGCGGCCACCGCCTGCACCCACTGGGCCCGGCCGATCTCGCCGCCCTCGGCGGTGACCATCGAGTTGTTCGACATGTTCTGGGCCTTGAACGGCGCCACGCGCACGCCCTGCCGGTGCAGCCAGCGGCAGATGCCGGTGGTGAGCGCGGACTTCCCGGCGTCGGACGTCGTCCCGGCGACCAGGAGCGCGCCCCGCAGAGCCGTGGTCACGACAGGAAGGCGACGACGGCGACCACGCCGACGGTCACGATCACCAGGCGCAGGGCCAGCGGCGGCAGCCGGCGGCCCACGGTGGCGCCGATCTGGCCGCCGACCACGGAGCCTGCGGCGATCAGCCCGGCGACCAGCCAGTCCACCTCGGCGACCACGATGAAGATGACCGCCGCGACGGCGTTGACCAGGCCGGCAAGCACGTTCTTGGTCCCGTTGAGCCGCTGCAGCGAGTCCTGGATGCCGATCCCCATGATCGCCATCAGCAGGACGCCCTGGGCGGCGCCGAAGTAGCCACCGTAGACGCCGGTGAGCATCACCAGCACCCACACCCACAGCGCACCGTGCTCGGGGACTCCGCCGCGGCGCTCGGCGCGGGCGGCGACCTTGCGGGCGATGGTCGGCTGCAGGACCACGAGCACGCACCCGAGCAGGATCAGCACCGGGACGATCGCGTCGAAGGCCGCTGCCGGGAGCGCCAGCAGCAACACCGCTCCGGCGACACCGCCGACCAGGGAGGCCGAGGCCAGCCGCACCAGCCGGCCGCGCTGGCCGCTGAGCTCGCGGCGGTAGCCGATCGCCCCGGAGACCGACCCCGGGACCAGCCCGATCGTGTTGCTGACGTTGGCGGTCACCGGTGGCACGCCGACAGCCAGCAGGGTCGGGAACGTGATCAACGTCCCCGACCCCACCACGGTGTTGATGGTGCCGGCCGCGACCCCGGCGAGCAGGACCGCGACCATCTCGAGTGCACTCACGGAGCAGGCGGCTCCGAGGAGCTCTCCGCGGCCTTGATCGCCTCGGCGACCGCGTCGTGCGCCTGCGCGACCGACCGGTCGGCACGGGGCACCTGCGGCTCCGAGGGACCCATGTCGACCCGAGTGGCCGGGCCCTCGACCTCGTCGGGAATGCCCTTGAGGCTGTTCATCGTCGAGCCGAGGCCCTCGAGCGCCTTGCCGATCTCGCTCGGTACGATCCACACCTTGTTGGCGTCGCCCTCGGCGATCTTGGGCATCATCTGGAGGTACTGGTAGGCCAGCAGCGACTGGTCGGGGCGGCCGTCGTGGATCGCCTGGAAGACGGTCTGGATCGCCTGACCCTCACCCTGCGCCTTGAGGATCTGGGCCTCGCGCTCGGCCTGCGCACGCAGGATCCGTGCCTCTCGCTCACCCTCCGCGGTGAGGATCGCCGACTGCTTGGAGCCCTCCGCGGTGAGGATCGCGGCCTGGCGCTGGCCCTCGGCGGTGAGGATCGCCGCCCGCTTGTCGCGGTCGGCACGCATCTGCTTCTCCATCGAGTCCTTGATCGACGGCGGCGGGTCGATGCCCTTGAGCTCCACGCGGTTCACGCGGATGCCCCACTTGCCGGTCGCCTCGTCGAGGACACCTCGCAGCCGGCTGTTGATCGCGTCGCGGCTCGTGAGCGTCTCCTCGAGGTCCTTGCCGCCGACGATGTTGCGCAGCGTGGTCATCGTCAGCTGCTCGACGGCCTGGATGTAGTTGGCGATCTCGTACGTCGCCGCCACCGGGTCGGTCACCTGGAAGTAGATCACCGTGTCGATCGAGACCACGAGGTTGTCCTCGGTGATCACCGGCTGCGGCGGGAAGGAGACCACCTGCTCGCGCAGGTCGATCATGTAGCGGACCCGGTCGATGAACGGGACCACGACGTTCAGTCCGGCGGGGAGCGTGCCCTTGTACTTGCCGAACCGTTCGACGATGCCCGCTCGTGCCTGCGGGACGATCCGGATCGTCTTGGCCAAGATGACCACGGCGAACAGGACCAGCAGGACGAGCAGGATCAGAAGGCCTGCACCCTCCACGTGTTTACCTCTTCCTTGTCAGGAGCCCAGCGTCGGAATGCGGTGGACGTAGGCGGTGGCGCCGCGGATCTCGAAGATGTCGACCGGGGCGCCCGGCTCGATCACCTCGGTCTCGTCGAAGGGACGGGCGGTCCACAGCTCCCCGCCGACCCGGATCTGCCCACCGTGGATCGAGACCTCGTCGACGACCACGCCCTGCTTGCCGACGAGGGCGGCGTGTCCCAGGGTGAGCTCGGGACCCGCGTGCAGCCGCTTGACGATGCCGGGCCGCACCAGGGCGATCATCCCGATCGAGGTGGCGATCGCCACCACCACCTGGATCGGCCAGCCGACACCGAGGAGGGCGACGACCATCCCGGCGACCGCACCCGTCGCCAGCATCAGCAGGATCAGGTCCAGGCTGAACAGCTCGGCGACGCCGAGGGCGATCGCCAGCGCCAGCCATGCCTGCCAGTCCTGGAACCAGCTCGGGAGGTCGTCCATGCGGCCAGCCTAGTCAATCGGTGCGGTGCCGGACGCGCCGCCGCGCAGCCCAACGGCCGTCTTCGTGGGTCAGCAGCAACGGCATTCCGAAGGTGGCCGAGATCAGCTCCTCCGTCATCACGTGCTCGAGCGGTCCCGCGGCCACGACCCGGCCCTCGCGGAGCAGCAGGGCGTGGGTGAACCCGGGCGGGATCTCCTCCACGTGGTGGGAGACCAGCACGGTCGCCGGCGACAGCTCGTCCATCGCCAGCACCGACAGGGTGGAGACCAGGTCCTCGCGGCCGCCGAGGTCGAGCCCCGCCGCCGGCTCGTCGAGCAGCAGCAGCTCCGGGTCGCTCATCAGGGCGCGGGCGATCTGGACCCGCTTGCGTTCGCCCTCGCTGAGGGTGCCGAACGTGCGGTCGAGCAGGTGGCCCGCACCGACCTCGACGAGCAGGTTCTCGGCTCGCTGGTGGTCGAGCTCGTCGTACCGCTCGCGCCAGCGGCCGATCACGGCGTACGACGCGGAGACCACCACGTCACGGACCAGCTCGCTGCGCGGGATCTTGTCGGCGATGGCGGCGCTGGTGAGCCCGATCCGTGGCCGCAGGTCGAAGACGTCGATCGTGCCGAGGACCTCACCGAGGATGCCGGCGACCCCGGAGGTGGGATGGATTTGCGCGGACGCCACCTGGAGCAGCGTGGTCTTGCCGGCGCCGTTGGGACCGAGGATCACCCAGCGCTCGTCCTCCTCGACGGTCCAGTCGATCCGGTCCAGGAGTGTTGCCTGCCCTCGTTTGACGGTCACGTCGGCGAACTCGAGAACGGCGTCCATTCATTCCTCGGTGGAGTCGGTGCGTGCGGGGCGGCTGTCGACCGCGCCCCCAACCTACGTCATCTACCCTCGAAAAGTGCGTACGACGACCGCGCTTCCGCGCTCTGCCGACCTGGCCGTGTGGTTCACCTCATGGGTGGCCGGCCACAGCAGCCTCGACGACGCCCGTGACGCCGTCGTGGCCGGGGACGCCGCTCATGACGTGGTGGGCCTCGACGGCGAGCCGGACCCGGTGCCGCTGATCCTCGCGCTGGGCAAGCTGCGCGCCTCCGGTGCCACCGGCGCCGGCCTCGCCCTGCCCGTCCCCGGTGATCCGCTCGGCCTGGCCGGGCCCCCCTCCTTCAACGCCGAGGCGCTCGAGGCCGAGGAGGCCGTGGTGTTCGAGGGCATCGACGGCGGGCTGGTCCCGCACGTCGCGGGGGCGGGTGTCGTGTGGCGCTTCCACGCGGCGTCCTCGCGGCGGCAGGTGCCCGACCTCGGCGAGGCCGACACCGGGCTGCGTCAGGCGCTCCTCACGACCGCGGAGCGGCTCGCGGACCTCGACGTGGCGCGGTGGCGGCCCGAGGTGGCCGACGAGCTGATGGCGCTGCGCCGGGTCTCGGACGTGGTGCTGCCGCCGCACTGGAGCTCGAAGGCCGTCAGGCTTGCCTCACTCGCACTCCGCTGCCGCAGCGTGGTCGCCCTCGCGCTCGAGGACGACGGCGGTGCGGTGTCGGCCGCGGAGGCACAGGCGCGGCGGGAGGCGCTCGCTCCCCTGGACCACGCTGCGAGACGAGCCCTCGTCGCTGCCTGCTCGCTCGGGGCCGAGCGGTAGCCTTCCTGCGACATGGCTATGGCGACCAACGGCGCGGCCCCGCCGCCGACCCTCCTCATCACGTTCACCGGCAAGGACCGTCCGGGGGTCACCTCGACCGTCTTCTCCACCTTGGCCGCCTTCGGCGTCGAGGTGCTCGACATCGAGCAGATCCTGCTGCGAAGGCGGCTGGTGCTCGGCGTACTCGTGTCCGCACCGCGTGACTGGAAGGCGCTCCGCACGGCGATGGAGCGCGTCGCCGACGAGCTGGACATGCAGGTGGACGTCGAGCGCGGCACCGGCGACAACCGGACCCGGCCCGAGGGTCGCAGCCACGTGACCGTGCTCGGGATGCCGCTGCGGCCGGCCGCGGTCGCCGCGATCGCCGGCCGGATCGCCGACACCGGCGCCAACATCGACCGGATCGAGCGGATGGCGCGCTACCCGGTGACCGCGATCGACCTGCACGTCTCCGGTGCCGACCCCGACCGGCTGCGCAAGGTGCTGTCCGCGGAGGCGGCTCGCCAAGCGGTCGACGTCGCGGTGCAACCGGCGAACCTGCTGCGGCACGGCATGCGGCTGATCGTGATGGACGTCGACTCGACCCTGATCCAGGGCGAGGTGATCGAGATGCTCGCCGACCACGCCGGGTGCCTGCAGCAGGTGGCTGCCGTCACCGAGGCCGCGATGCGCGGCGACCTCGACTTCGAGCAGTCGCTGCGCGAGCGGGTCGCCCTGCTCGAGGGTCTCGACGCCTCCGCGCTGGACCAGGTGTACGACTCGATCGTGCTCGCCCCGGGCGCGCGGACCATGGTGCGCACCCTCAAGCGGCTCGGGTACCGGTTCGCGATCGTCTCCGGCGGCTTCACCCAGGTCACCGACCGGATCGCCCGGGACCTCGGCATCGACTTCGCCGCGGCCAACGAGCTCGAGGTGGTCGACGGCCGGCTGACCGGCCGCATCGTCGGACCGGTGGTCGACCGGGCCGGCAAGGCAGCGGCGCTGCGCCGGTTCGCCGAGGAGGTCGGCGTGCCGACCGCGGCGACGATCGCGATCGGCGACGGCGCGAACGACCTGGACATGCTCTCGGCCGCCGGCCTGGGGATCGCCTTCAACGCCAAGCCGGTGGTGCAGCAGGCGGCGGACACCTCGGTGAACGTGCCCTACCTCGACGCGATCATCTACCTGCTCGGGATCAGCCGCGAGGAGGTCGAGGCCGCCGACGCCGAGGCCGGCATCGTCACCCCCGCACCGCCGCTGCTCTGACGCACCCCGCCGGGGCCACATCGACGTGCACTCGCGGTCGTCCCGGTGTTCGCCCCGGCGTGGACGAGCACCGTCGCGCGTTCGAGTGCACGTCCTTCTGGCCCTTCTCGCCGGAGCAGACGGTGCAGACGCGCCAACACGGGCCGCCGGGCTCGCCGTGCTTGCGGCTGCACTGCTCGGGACGTGGTGGCGACGGTCAGGCTCGACCCGCCTCGACGCGAGGTGCGCCGCTGAGCCAGGTGGGGTTCATCCACTGCTCGTTCGAGCATCAGGTGGAGACCGTCGCCAACTACACCTGTCCGGACTGGGATGACGACCTGCTCCTCCTGCAGGTCGACCCGGCCGTGATCCGGTCTGAGGTCAGAGTCGAGAACCTCGACGGCACGGAAGCGTTCCCCCACATCTACGGACCGCTGCCCACGGAGGCAGTCACGGCGGTCCGTCGACTCGTTCGGGAGGCCGGCCAGTGGCGGCTGCCTCGGAGCGTCGTTTCAGGTGAACAGGCAGACTCACCGGTGGTGCCGACCGTTGAGCGCGGTCGCGGGCACATCTGCTGAACCTGCCTGTTCAGCTGACCGCCGTCCCGCGCCTGCCCGTCTGGGCCGGCCTCCCGGGGGCGCCGTCAGGGCGTGCCGGAGTGGAACGCCACGAGACGCGCGGTCTCGGGTGCGAGCTCCTCCCAGGGCAGGTCCACCTCGAGCACGGCGGTGGCCGAGGTGGGGAAGCCGTGCAGCAGCTGGTGCAGCGCCTCCGGGTCGCCGGCGCCGTCCTCGAGCATGTGCGTGAGGTAGCCGATGGTCGGCTGGTGGCCGACGAAGACGAGAACCTCGGTGTCGGGCGGCACGTAGCGCAGTGACTCGAGCACCACCTCCGGGCTGCCGGAGTACACCGAGTCGTCGTAGACGACCTGCGCGCCCGACTCGAGGATTCGCTCCATGACCTCCCAGGTCTGGCGCGTCCTCACCGCCGGCGACACCACCGCGTGGTCGGGGACCAGGCCCCGGTCACACAGGAAGCGTCCGGCCGCCTCGGCGTCACGCCGGCCGCGGTCGGTCAGCTCACGCGCAAGGTCGGTGGCCGCGAACGGCTCAGCCTTCGCGTGGCGGATGAGTATGAGTCTCCTCCCAAAGCTCACCCGAGAAGTGTCGCACCGCTCACGCCCCCATGGCGTGGTAACCCCCATCCACGTGCACGATCTCCCCGGTCGTAGCCGGGAAGAAGTCCGAGAGCAGGGCGACGACGGCCTTCGCCGTGGGGGCCTGGTCCTTCTCGTCCCAACCGAGCGGCGACCGGTCGCTCCACATCGACTCGAGGTCCTCGAAGCCCGGAATCGCCTTCGCAGCAAGGGTCTTCAGCGGTCCGGCCGAGACCAGGTTGACGCGGATGCCGCGCGGTCCCAGGTCACGGGCGAGGTAGCGCGAGCACGACTCCAGTCCCGCCTTGGCCACGCCCATCCAGTCGTACGCCGGCCACGCCACCGTCGCGTCGAAGGTCATCCCCACGATCGAGCCGCCCTCCCCCATCATCGGCAGACATGCCGTTGCCAGCGACTTCAGGGAGTACGCCGACACCTGCACGGCCTGCGCCACGTCGGCCCACGGCCCCTCGAGGAACTTGCCGCCGAGCAGGGTCTCCGGGTTGCCGTAGGCGATGGAGTGCACCACCCCGTCGAGCCCGTCGACGTGCTCGCGCAACAGCTCCGGCAGCCGCTCCAGGTGCTCGGGGTCGGTGACGTCGAGCTCGATCACCGGCGCCTCCTGCGGCAGCCGCTTCACGATCCGCCGGGTGATGCCCAGCGCGCGCCCGAAGTTGGAGACCACGACGGTGGCTCCCTGCTCCTGCGCGACCCGTGCCACCGCGAAACCGATGGAGGTGTCCATCGTGACGCCCGCGACGAGGATCTTCTTGCCCTCGAGGATTCCCATGCCCGTCGTACCTCTCTCTCAGTGACCCATGCCGAGGCCGCCGTCGACCGGGATGACCGCCCCGGTGACGTACGCGGCACCGTCGGAGGCCAGCCACTGCACGGTCGAGGCGACCTCCTCGACGGTGGCGTAGCGCTGCAACGGGATCTGGGCCTTGTACTCGGCCTTCTTCTCCTCGGGGAGGACCTCGGTCATCTCGGTCTCCACGAACCCGGGCGCGACCACGTTCGTGGTGATCGAACGGCTGCCGAGCTCGCGCGCCAGCGACCGCGCCATCCCGACGAGGCCGGCCTTGCTGGCGGCGTAGTTGACCTGCCCCGCGGATCCGAGGAGTCCGACGACCGAGGAGATCAGGATGATGCGGCCGCGGCGAAGCCGCAGCATCCCCTTCGCGGCACGCTTGGTCACCCGGAAGGTGCCGGTGAGGTTGGTCTGCAGCACGTCGTCCCAGTCCGCCTCGCTCATCCTGAGCAGCAGGGTGTCGCGGGTGATGCCGGCGTTGGCGACCAGCACCTCGACCGGGCCCTGCTTCTCCTCGATCTCGGCGAACGCGGCTTCCACGGCTTCGGGGTCGGTGATGTCGCAGCGGACCGCCAGGAACCCCTCGGGCGGCTCGCCGCTGCGGTAGGTGATCGCAACGTCGTCGCCCGCCGCGCGGAAGGTGTCCGCGATGGCCCGCCCGATGCCCCGGTTGCCGCCGGTGACCAGGACCGATCTGCCCACTGTGCCGTCCTCACGTCTCGCTCGAACCACCCCTCGGCGGGCGGACATGGCGACGCTAGCGGCTACCGATGGGTACCCGTAATCACCGCGCGGACGGGCGTGTGCGGCTCACTCGTCCTCGAGACGGAAGCCGAGCTTGAGGCCCACCTGGAAGTGCTCGACGGCGTCGTCCTTGACCTGCCCCCGGATCTGGGTGACCTCGAACCAGTCCAGGTGGCGCAGTGTCCGCGCGGCCCGGGCGATGCCGTTGCGGATGGCCTGGTCGACCCCCTCGGGGGACGTGCCCACGATCTCGGTGACGCGGTAGGTGCGGTCGGACATGGCTGCTCCTCGTTGTTCGGGTTCGTCCTGACGTGGACGACTGTAGTGTCCAGCAGGCAGGGCGAGCGTCGCGGCGACGTCGGCGCCGACGTACGGTGGACGCATGCTCCGCAAGGACCCCGGCGCGGTCCGGATCACCACCGCCACGCGCAGTCGCAGCGAGAACGTGGCCGCCCGTCAGCGGCGCTACATCATCTCGATGGCGGTGCGCACGGTGTCGTTCGTGCTCGCGGTCGTCTTCGCGGGGACCTTCCTGATGTGGGTCTTCATCGTCGCCTCGTTCCTGCTGCCCTACGTGGCCGTGATCGTCGCCAACGCGAACGCCAACACCGACCCGGACCCCGACCCGGACGCCACGTTCAACCCGACACGTCCCAAGCTCGGCCCGCCGGCCTGATCCGGGACCGGCCGGGACCCGCTGGTCCAGACCTTTCCACAGGATCCGGCGCCACGACGCGCGACGGTGGAACCGCTGTCCACCGCGTGCAAGAATCGTCGGCGCGCTGCCCGGTCTCCCCCGTCCGGGCCGCGCTCGTGGTACCGGACGACTTCCCCCGTGGTCGTCCGGTACCTCCAATTCCGGGGCCGTTCGAGGCCGTGGCTAAGGTCGGTGCATGGACCTGATCTGCTCCGCCAAAGGGTGTACGGCTCCGGCGAAGTGGTCGCTGCTGTGGAACAACCCCAAGATCCACACCCCGGACCGCCGGAAGAGCTGGCTGGCGTGCGAGGAGCACAAGCAGAGCCTGAGCGACTTCCTCGGCGCGCGGTCGTTCCTGCGCGACGTGGAACCGCTCCCCGCGTCCCCGGAGTGAGCCGGAGTGCGTCGGTCTTCGCTCAGCCGCCGATGGCCGACATCGGCCGCGTGGGCTGCAGGAACGAGACGTCGTCGATCCCGTGACCGGGCCGCTTGGTGATCATCGCGGCCCGCCAGCGGTCCGCGATCTCCTCGTCGCTGGCGCCGGCTCGCAGCGCAGCTCGCAGGTCGGACTCCTCGCGGGCGAACAGGCAGTTGCGCACCTGCCCGTCGGAGGTGAGCCGGACCCGGTCGCAGTCACCGCAGAACGGACGGGTCACGGACGCGATCACGCCCACGGTCGAGGGGCCGCCGTCGACGAGGAACAGCTCCGCGGGGGCGCTGCCGCGCGGCTCGTCGACCGGCTTGAGCACGAACTCGGACTCCAGCGCCGTGAAGATCTCGTCGGCGGTCACCATGGTGTCGCGCCGCCAGCCGTGCTGGGCGTCGAGCGGCATCTGCTCGATGAACCGCAGCTCGTAGCCGCGCTCCATGCACCAGCGCAGCAGCTCGGGGGCCTGCGTGTCGTTGATGCCGCGCAGAAGCACGGCGTTGACCTTCACCGGACCGAGGCCGGCGGCCTGTGCGGCCTCGAGCCCGGCGATCACGTCGTGAAGACGGTCGCGGCGGGTGATCTCGAGGAAGTCCTCGCGGCGGACCGTGTCGAGGCTGACGTTGACGCGGTCGAGACCGGCCGCAGCGAGCGCCTCGGCGGTGCGGGCCAGGCCGAGCGCGTTGGTGGTCAGGGAGGTCTCGGGACGCGGAGACAGCGCCGCAGTGCGGCGGACGATGTCGACGAGTCCGCGGCGGATCAGCGGCTCACCGCCGGTGAACCGGACCTCGCGGATCCCGAGGTGCTCCACCCCGATGGTGATCAGCCGGACCACCTCGTCGTCGGTGAGCGTCTGCTCCTGCGGCATCCAGTCCAGGCCCTCCGCGGGCATGCAGTAGGAACAGCGCAGGTTGCACCGGTCAGTCAGCGAGACACGCAGGTCGGTCGCGGTGCGGCCGAACGTGTCGACGAGTCCTCCGTTGCTCACCCGGCCCAGTGTAAGCGCAGTCACCCCATTACTGTCGTCCGCGTGCGTTTCCTTCTCAGCCGCCGGTGGATCCTGTTCCTCGCGGCCGTGGTCGTGCTGGCCTATCTCGCCTTCCGGCTCGGCGAGTGGCAGTTCGACCGTCTGGACCAGCGCGAGCAGCGCAACGCGGTGACCGAGCGGAACCTGGATGCCGCTCCGGTGCCGGTCTCGCAGGTCCTCGGCGTCGACGAGCCGGTCGACCCCACCGAGGAGTGGCGCCACGTCACCGCCCGCGGGCAGTACGTCGACGAGGAGACCGTCGTGGTCAGGTACCAGACCCGTGACGGCCAGTCGGGGGTCGACGTCGTCACCCCGTTGGTGACAGACGACGGCACGGCGCTGCTCGTGAACCGCGGCTGGCTGGCCACCGGCAACGTCGGCACCACCCGGCCCGACGTCCCCGCCGCGCCGTCCGGGGAGGTGTCGGTCACCGGCTGGGTGCGCGCCGACGCCACCGGCGACTCGACAGCGGTCGCCGACCGGTCCACACGGGCGATCTCGAGCGAGGCGATCGGCGCGACGCTGCCGTTCCCGGTGTACTCCGGGTTCATCGAGCTCGACGAGCAGGACCCGCCCGCCGCCGAGCCGCTGCAGAAGGTCGAGCAGCCCGACCTCGGCGAGGGGCCACACTTCTTCTACGGCCTGCAGTGGTGGTTCTTCGCAGCGCTGGCGATCTTCGGATTCGGGTACCTGGTCTGGGACGAGCGGCGGAGGCTGCGCAACCGGAGGCAGCCGGTGCCGCAGGCGGACAAAGCCTGACCCGGGTCGCAGACGCCGGGCGATCAGACGTGCGAGGCGAACTGCGTGCGGTAGAGGTCGGCGTACAGCCCGCCCTCGGCGAGCAGCTCGTCGTGGGTCCCGGAGGCCACGATGCGCCCGTCGTCGACGACCAGGATCTGGTCGGCGTTGCGGACCGTCGAGAGCCGGTGCGCGATCACCAGCGACGTCCGGCCCTCCAGCGCCTGGTCGAGCGCGCGCTGCACCGCCACCTCGGACTCGGAGTCCAGGTGCGCGGTCGCCTCGTCGAGCACGACGATCCCCGGCGCCTTGAGCAGCAGCCGCGCGATCGCGAGCCGCTGTCGCTCCCCGCCGGACAGCCGGTAGCCGCGGTCCCCCACGACGGTGTCGAGACCGTCGGGCAGCGAGGCGACGAGGCTGCTCACCTGCGCCGCCGCGAGCGCGTCCCAGATCTCCTCGTCGGTCGCCTCCGGCTTGGCGTACTGGAGGTTGGCCCGGATCGTGTCGTGGAACATGTGCGCGTCCTGCGTCACGTAGCCGACCGCGTCCTCCAGCGACTGGAGCGTCACGTCCCGGACGTCGTGGCCGCCGACCCGCACGGCGCCGGCCGTGACGTCGTACAGCCTCGCGACGAGGTGGGTGATCGTGGTCTTCCCGGCCCCGGACGGGCCGACCAGCGCCACCATCTGACCCGGACGTGCTGTGAACGTGACGTCCCTGAGCACCAGTCCGTGCTCGCGGGTCTCCTGGCGGGCGACGGTCTCGAGGCTGGCCAGCGAGACCTCGTCGGCCCGGGGGTAGCGGAAGGCGACGTGGTCGAACTCGATGCTGGTGGCCTGGCGCGGGAGGACGACGGCGTTCGGCCGCTCCTGGATCATCGACGGCAGGTCGAGCACCTCGAACACGCGCTCGAAGCTCACCAGCGCGGTCATCACGTCGACGCGGACGTTGGAGAGCCCCTGCAGCGGGCCGAGCAGCCGCAGCAGCAACGTGGCCAGCGCCAGCAGGGTGCCCACGGTCAGCGTGCCGTCGATCGCGAGGTGCCCGCCCACGCCGTACACCAGCGCGGTCGCCAGTGCCGGGATCAGCATCAGGCTGGAGCTGAACACCCGGGTGACGAAGGCGATCCGGACGCCGAGGTCACGCACCCGGGCGGCCTTCTCCGCGAACCGGGCGTCCTCCTCGTCGCGGCGGCCGAACAGCTTCAGGAGCAGGGCGCCGCCGACGTTGAAGCGCTCGGTCATGTTGTTGCCGAGGTCGGCGTTGCCCTCCATCTGCTGCCGGGTCAGGCCGGAGAGCTTCGCCCCGACCCACCGGGAGGCGATCAGCAGGATCGGGAACAGCAGCAGCGTCAGCAGCGTCACCCGCCAGCTCAGCGCGAGCATCGCGATGCCCACGACCACCACGCTGATGGAGTTCGAGACGGTGCTCGACAGCGTCGAGGTGAAGGCTCGCTGCGCCCCGATCACGTCGTTGTTGAGTCGGCTGACCAGGGCGCCGGTCTGCGTGCGCGTGAAGAACGCGAGCGACATCCGCTGGACGTGGGCGAACACCTGGGTCCGCAGGTCGTAGATCAGGCCCTCCCCGATCCGGGAGGACAGGTAGCCCTGGAAGAGCGCGAGTACGGCGTTCACCACGGCCACGCCGGCGACCGCGAGCGCCAGCACCGTGACCAGACCGCTGTCGCCCTTCAGGATCCCGTCGTCGACGATCTTCTTGATCAGCAGCGGGGTGACCACGACGAGTGAGGCGTCGACAACCACCAGCGCGACGAAGAACGCGATCAGCCGACGGTGCGGCTTGGCGAAGCCGAACACCCGGCGCACCGTCTGGCGGGCGAGCTTCTGCCGCGCAACGCTGCGGTCCGTGCGCAGGTTGCGCCAGGCCGGGCCCATACCCGTGTGCATCGACACGCGACGACTCTCCGATCTCGCCCGCGTGACGGGCGGCTGCTACTGCTGCTGCATCAAGGCGGCCAGCTCGCGGAACCGCCTCACCTGGGCCTCGCGCTCGACCCTGCGCTGCTCGTCGAGGTCAAGGGCCCGAGCGCTCTGGAGCAGGGCCTTGGTCTCCGACACCGCGCCGGCCATCGGTGCGCTCACCGCCGCCACGAGGTCGGCCACGGTCTGGTCGAGGTCGGCCCGGGGGACGACCACGGTGGCCAGCCCGAGCTCCTCGGCCTCCGCGGCGCCGACGTTGCGCGCCGTGGCGCAGATCTCGAGAGCCCTGGAGTACCCAACCAGCTCGACCAGCGGCTTTGTTCCCGTGAGGTCGGGGACCAGACCGAGCGCCGGCTCGCGCATCGAGAACACCGCGTCGTCGGCGACCACCCGCAGGTCGCAGGCGAGAGCGAGCTGGAAGCCCGCACCGATCGCGTGGCCCTGCACGGCGGCGATCGAGACGATGTCGGGCCGGTGCAGCCAGGTGAATCCCTGCTGGTAGATGTCGATCGTGTCCGACATCTCCTGGTCCGACAGCGACAGCAGCGTCATCAGTCCGGCCTCGGTCCCGGTGCCCTCCAGGCTCAGCATCGAGCGGTCCAGCCCTGACGAGAAGGTGTCGCCGGCGCCCTTGAGCACCACCACCCGCGTGCCCGGGGCGAGGTTCGCGCCGATCTCGCGCAGCGCCAGCCAGGTCGCCGGGGTCTGGGAGTTCTTCGTCCTCGGCCGGTCCAGGGTGATCGTCGTGACCGGCCCCTCGACGTCGAGGCGCAGCCCGGCCGCGGCGAGGCCCTCGGGGGTGATGTCGGTGTGCGTCATGGGCGCAGCCTAGGCGAGCGCCACGAGGTCGGCGTACTCGTCGTTCCAGAGATCTTCGACACCATCGGGCAGGATCAGCACGCGGTCCGGCTCGAGCGCCCGAACCGCGCCCTCGTCGTGGGTGACCAGGATGATCGCGCCCTCGTAGCCGCGGATCGCGGCCAGCACCTCCTCGCGCGAGGCCGGGTCGAGGTTGTTGGTCGGCTCGTCGAGCAGCAGCACGTTGGCGCTGGAGACGACCAGGATCGCGAGCGCGAGCCGGGTCTTCTCCCCGCCGGAGAGGACGCCAGCGGGCTTGGTGGCGTCGTCGCCGCTGAACAGGAACGAGCCGAGCACGCTGCGGGCCTCGGTGTCGGTGAGCTGGGGCGCGGCCGTGCGCAGGTTCTCCAGCACGGTGCGGCCGGTGTCGAGGGTCTCGTGCTCCTGCGCGTAGTAGCCGAGCTTCAAACCGTGACCCGGCACGACCTTGCCGGTGTCCGGCTGGTCGACCCCGGCGAGGATCCGCAGCAGCGTGGTCTTCCCGGCACCGTTGAGACCCAGGATGACGACCCGGCTGCCCTTGTCGATCGCGAGGTCGACGTCGGTGAACACCTCGAGCGAGCCGTAGGACTTCGACAGCTCGGCGGCCGTGAGCGGGGTCTTGCCGCAGGGAGCCGGCGAGGGGAATTTGATCTTGGCGACCCGGTCGGACTTCCGCTCGGCCTCGATCCCCTCCATCAGCCGCTCGGCCCGCTTCATCATCGACTGGGCCGCCTGCGCCTTCGTCGCCTTGGCGCGCATCTTGTTGGCCTGGTCCATGAGCGTGCTGGCCTTGCGTTCGGCGTTCATCCGCTCCCGCTTGCGGCGGCGCTCGTCGGTCTCCCGCTGCTCGAGGTAGGCCTTCCAACCCATGTTGTAGACGTCGATCTCGCCACGGTTGGCGTCGAGGTGGAGCACCTTGTTGACGGTGTGCTCGAGCAGGGCGACGTCGTGGCTGATCACGATCAGGCCGCCCTTGTGCGCCTTGAGGAAGTCCCGCAGCCACACGATCGAGTCGGCGTCGAGGTGGTTGGTCGGCTCGTCGAGCAGCAGGGTCTCCGCGCCGGAGAACAGGATCCGGGCCAGCTCGACCCGCCGGCGCTGGCCGCCGGACAGCGTCCGCAGCGGCTGCTTGAGGATCCGGTCCTCGATGCCGAGGCTGGCCGCGATCTGGGCCGCCTCGGCCTCCGCGGAGTAGCCGCCGCCGGCGTGCAGCTCGGCGTCGGCGCGCTCGTAGCGGCGCATGCCCTTGTCGCGGCGCTGAGGATCGTCGGAGGCCATGTCCGCCTCCGCATCCCGGAGCCGGCGTACCACCTCGTCCAGCCCACGGGCGGAGAGGATCCGGTCCCGGGCGATCACCTCGGGGTCCCCGGTGCGGGGGTCCTGCGGCAGGTAGCCGACGCTTCCCGATGCGGTCACCCGGCCGGCCGCAGGGAGTGCCTCGCCGGCGAGGATCTTGGTCAGCGTGGTCTTGCCGGCGCCGTTGCGCCCGACGAGGCCGATCTTGTCGCCCGGCGCGACGCGGAAGCTCACGTTCTCCATGAGCAGGCGTGCGCCGGCGCGGACCTCGAGCTGGTGAGCGGTGAGCATGCGGTGCGGATACCTCGGCAGGATCGGGGAACATACGGCCAGGACGGAGGGTGTGTCCGGCTCAGTCCGTCGCGCACCTCACCCGTCTAGTCTACGAGACGCCCCCGCACCGGACCGGTGGCAGCCTCGGCTCGTTCCCGGGCTCCCCTGCCCGACGGAAGAAAGGCTCCGCGATGCGCTTCAACCCCAAGGCCCGCCTGGACACCGGGCAGGTGCAGAACCGGCGCGGGAGCGGCGGCGGTGGCGGCGGCTTCGGCTTCCCCGTGGGTGGGGGTGGTGGCGGGCTCAAGGTCGGTGGCGGGATCGGCGGCATCGTGATGCTGATCCTGATCTTCGTGCTGAGCCAGTACGTCGGAGGCGGCGGCGGGGTGGGTCTCCCGGCCGGCCCGGTCAGCGACGACCGTCCGGTCTCCACCGACAGCGAGGCGTTGGCACACTGCCGCACCGGGGCCGACGCCAACTCCGATCCCGACTGCGCGCGCGTCGCGGTCGTGAACAGCATCCAGTCCTACTGGTCCGAGGCGCTCCCCCAGCAGACCGGCCAGCAGTACGTGTACGGCGACACCGTGATCTTCTCCGACTCCGTCCAGACCGGCTGTGGCGGCGCGACCTCCCAGGTCGGGCCGTTCTACTGCCCGCCCGACCAGCAGGTCTACCTCGACACCACCTTCTTCGAGGACATGCTCGAGGGCCAGCTCGGCGGCAAGGGCGGGGACTTCGCCGAGGCCTACGTGCTGGCCCACGAGTACGGCCACCACGTCCAGAACCTGCTCGGCACCATGGGACGGGTGCGCACCCAGCAGGGCGCGAGCAGCGACGCCGTACGTCTAGAGCTTCAGGCCGACTGCTACGCGGGGATGTGGACGAAGTACGCCACCGAGGCCGAGGACGCCTACGGCGAGGTCTTCATCGAGAACCTCACGCGGGCCGACATCGAGGAGGCCCTCGACGCCGCCCGCGCGGTCGGTGACGACCGGATCCAGCAGCGCACCTCCGGCCGGGTGAACCCCGACGCCTGGACGCACGGGTCGGCGGAGCAGCGGATGCGCTGGTTCAGCACCGGCCGGGACACCGGCAGCCTGAAGGCCTGCGACACGTTCTCCGCGCGCAACCTCTAGTCCGTCGTCTGGACCGGCGTCGGGCCTGGCCGGGCACGGCCTCTAGATTGGAGCGTCCTCCACCGGAAGAAAGGGCGCCTCCGTGGCCTCCATCCAGTCCTCCAGCCCGGCGCGCAACATGGCACTGGTCGCCGTGTTCGCCGGCTTCATCGCCGCCCTGGGTATCGTCCCGGCCTTCACCCCTCCCGGTTTCAGCGTCCCGATCACCGCCCAGTCGCTCGGCGTCATCCTCGCCGGCGCGATCCTCGGCGGGCGCAAGGGCTTCGCCGCCGTGGCCCTGCTCCTCGTCCTGGTCGCCCTGGGCCTGCCCCTGCTCGCCGGCGGGCGCGGTGGGCTCGGCCAGTTCGTGACTCCGGCGGCCGGCTTCCTGTTCACCTGGCCGATCGCCGCCTTCGTCACCGGCTGGCTCACCGAGCGAGGCGGCGCTCCCTACCGGCTCAGCTGGGGGATCGTGGCGAACATCGTCGGCGGCATCCTCGTCATGTACGTCGGTGGCATCGCGGGCATGGCCGCGATCGGGGGTCTCTCTGTCCCCGCCGCCGCGGTGGCCACCTGGATCTACATCCCCGGCGACCTGGTCAAGGTCGTCCTCGCTGCGGTCATCGCACGCGGCGTCCACACCGCCTACCCGGGCCTGATTTCCGCCCGCCGCGCGCGCACCGAGGAGCCGACGGCTGTCTGAGCGCGTCGTCGACGTCACGGCGTCGGCCGACCCGGTCGGCGCCGTGCTCGCCGCCCACGAACGCGGCGAGCTCCTCGCCCTACGCACCTCGGGCACGTCGGGTGCACCACGAGCAGTGGTGCGTACGACGGCCTCGTGGTTCGACTCCTTCGACACCGTCTCGCGGCTGCTCGACCTCGGCCCCGGCGCCCGGCTCTGGGTACCCGGACCACTCACCGCGACGATGAACCTCTTCGCGGCGGTGCACGCAGCGTTCGTCGGCGCCACCCCGACGCCGAGCCCCGATGCCGCCACCCACGCCGTGCTCACCCCGGCCGCCCTGGCCCGGACGATCGCGCAAGGCACGGACCTGCGCGGGACGCATCTGCTCGTCGCCGGAGACCGGCTGACCCCGCGGCTGCACGACGAGGCGGTGGCGCACGGCACGGCGCGGGTCAGCCACTACTACGGCGCCGCCGAGCTGTCCTTCGTCGCCTGGGGCACCCATGCCGAAGACCTCGCCCCGTTCCCCGGTGTCGAGGTGGAGGGCCGTGACGGCCGGCTGTGGGTGCGCTCCCCCTACCTCATGCACCGGTACGACGGTCCCGACGGTCCCCTGCTGCGCGGGGCCGACGGGTTCGTGACCGTCGGCGACCGTGGCGACGTGACCGAAGGCCGGGTGCTGGTCCACGGGCGCGGCAGCGACGCCGTGGTCACCGCGGGTGCCACTGTGCTGGTGGCCGACGTCGAGGCGGTCCTGGAGCGCGTGACCCGCAGTCCGGTGGTCGTGGTGGGCACGGCGCACCCCGACCTGGGGCAGGTCCTGTGCGGGGTCCTGCACCACCCCGACGACCTGGCCGCGGCGCGCGCGGCGGCCCGCGAGCTCCTCGAGCCTGCCCAACGACCCAGGCGCTGGTACGCCCTCGGCGAGCTGCCGCTCACCGTCGCGGGGAAGGTCGACCGCGGCCGGCTGACGGCGCTCCTGGACGTCGCCGTACCGTTGGCCGCGCCATGAGCCTCCAGCCACCCGCCGACGCCCCCGTCATCGTGGGCGCCCTGCGCACCCCGATCGGCACCGCGGGACGGTCGCTCGCGGACGTCGACGCCGCCTCACTGGCAGCCCCGGTGCTCCGCGCGCTCGCCGATGACCTGCCCGGGCTGCCGGTCACCGACGTGGTGCTGGGCAACTGCATGGGCCCCGGTGGCAACGTCGCCCGGGTGGCGGCCCTGACCGCCGGTCTCCCCCACGACGTGCCGGGACTCACCGTGGACCGGCAGTGCGGCAGCGGGCTGGCGGCGATCGTCACCGCGAGCGCGCTGGTCCGCGAGACGCCCGGGCTGGTGCTCGCCGGCGGCACCGAGTCCGCCTCCACCGCCCCGTGGCGGTTCTGGCCACCGGCGGAGGGACGGGAGCCGGTCCGCTACGAGCGGGCGCCGTTCGCACCGGCAGAGATCGGCGATCCTGACATGGGCCTCGCCGCCGACCTGCTCGCCGAGGATCGCGGGGTCTCCCGCGAGCGGCAGGACCGCTACGCCGCCGCCTCGCACGCCCGTGCGCACGCCACGCAGGAGGCCGGCGGCTTCGACGCCGAGATCGTCCCGGCCGCAGGCCTCCGCCGCGACGACCGGCCGCGCCCCGGTATGAGCGTCGAGCGGCTCGGCCGGCTGCGGCCGACCTTCCGGGCAGGAGGCACGGTGACCGCCGGGAACGCCTGCGGCGTCAACGACGGCGCCGCGGCCGTGGCGGTCGTGGACGCCGAAACCCACGAGCAGCTGGGGCGCCCCGGGCTGCGGATCCTCGGCTCCGCGACCGCCGGGGTGGACCCGAACCGGCCCGGCATCGGCATCGTGCCCGCGGTGCGCTCCGCCCTCGACCGCGCCGGGCTCACGCTCGACGACATCGACGCCGTCGAGCTCAACGAGGCGTTCGCCGGCCAGGTCCTCGCCTGTTGCGACGAGCTCGGCCTCGACCCGGACCGGGTGTGCCCCGACGGCGGAGCACTGGCCCTGGGCCACCCGTGGGGCGCGTCGGGGGCGGTGCTCGTCGTACGCCTCTTCAGCCGGCTGGTCCGCCAGGACGGCGGGCGGCACGGCCTTGCCGCGATCGCGGTCGGCGGCGGCCAGGGAGTGGCGATGGTGGTCCAGCGATGCCCGTGATCGAGGTCGACGCCGTCACGCACAGCTACGGCGAGGGCGCAGGCCGACGCACCGTGCTGCGTGACGTCTCCGTGCAGCTCACCGAGCAGCGGATCGGGGTCATCGGCGCCAACGGGTCGGGCAAGTCGACCTTCGTGCGGATGCTCAACGGGCTGGTGCTGCCGTCAGAGGGGACCGTCCGCGTCGGCGGCCTCGACACGGCCCGGCACGGACGAGAGGTCCGCCGCAAGGTCGGCTTCTGCTTCACCGACCCCGACGCCCAGATCGTGATGCCGACCGTGGCCGAGGACGTCGCCTTCGGGCTGCGCCGCCGGGGACTGGACAAGGCCGAGATCGCCACACGCGTGCGGACCACCCTGGAGACCTACGGGCTGGCCGGCCACGCCGACCACCCGGCCCACCTGCTCTCGGGTGGCCAGAAGCAGCTGCTGGCGCTCTCCTCGGTGCTGGTCACCGACCCCGAGGTCCTGGTGCTCGACGAGCCGACCACGCTGCTGGACCTGCGCAACGCAGCGCGGGTCGCGGCGGTCGTGCACTCCTTGCCGCACCAGGTGCTCCTGGTCACCCACCATCTCGACCTGCTCGCCGGCTTCGACCGGGTGCTGGTCTTCGACCAGGCCCGACTCGTGCACGACGGCAGCCCGGAGGACGCGACCAGGTTCTACCGGGAGCTGATGAGGTGAGCTCGCTCGGCCTCTACGTCCCCGGCGGCTCGGCCCTGCACCGGATGCGGGCCGGCACCAAGCTGCTGCTGATGCTGCTGGCGGGCGTGGGATCGGTGCTCCTGGACCGGCCGTGGCAGGTCGCCGTGGCGGTCGTGGCGGTGCTCGCCGGCTACCGGCTCGCGGGGCTCGGCCTCCGCATCGCCTGGCGTCAGGCCCGGCCCCTGGTGTGGGTCCTCGGCTTCGTCGCGGTGTTCCACCTCGTCGTGACCGGCTGGGAGCGCGCGGTGGTCTTCGTCGGCGTGATCACCTTCCTGGTGCTGCTCGCCGCGCTGGTGACGCTGACCACCCGCACCACCGACATGGTCGACGCCGTGGTCACGGCGATCGGCCCCCTGCAGCGGTTCGGCGTCGACCCCGAGCGGGTCGGGCTGATGCTGGCGCTGGGCATCCGCTCGGTGCCCGTGGTGGTCGGCCTGGCCGAGGAGGTCCGGGACGCGCAGCGGGCCCGCGGTCTGACCGCGAGCCCGCGCGCGTTCGCCGTACCTCTCATCGTCCGGTCGCTGCGCCACGCCGACGCCCTGGGCGACGCGCTGGTCGCCCGGGGCGTCGACGACTGACCGGACCGGCGTTCAGCCGCGCCGGACCACGAACTTCAGGACCTTCTGGCCCGCGTTGGTGGTCTTGTTGCCGAGGTAGCGCACGACGACCTTCTGCTGGCCGCGCTCGAGCTTGGGCAGCCGGAGCAGCGCACGCCCCTTGTCGTTGAGCTTTCCGCGGGCGAGGACCTTCTTGCCCTGCTTGGCGACGACCTGGCCCTTGGCCGCCTTGCCCTCGGTCACCACGCCGACCGCGACGCGCGCACGCTCGGCGGTGGTCACCGGCGCGTTGGTCAGCTTCGCGGTCATCTTCGAGGCGTTGACGACCCGCATCGTGCCGACCTTGGTCGACGCACCGGCGGTCGGGGCGCACGGGAAGGTGCCGATCGGCGTCTCGCCGGCGGCCGGGACGAGCCCGAAGGACTCCGGCAGCTTCACCGGGTAGGTGCCGAGCTTGTCCGGCGCGGTGAAGCTGCTGGTCTTGCCGCTCATCTTCACCACGTAGGGGTCCGCCGGGGTGGCCGGAAGTGCTGCGCCGAGGTTGTTGACCGGCACCGGGATCTGCCCGACCGTCATGGTCGGCTCGGCGACCGACAGGCTGGTGACCCCGAGGAAACCGAGCAGACCGACGACCTCGTTGGGCACGGTGACGTCCATCGACAGCTTCTTGACCGGCACCTTGCTGCCCTTGACCACGGTCTTGGGAAGCGGGTTCGCCGCGCTGGTGGGGAACGGCACCGCGCCGGTGGTCAGCGTGCAGGTGTAGCTGGTGTCGACGGCGCCCGCCGGGGCGGCACCGAGCGTGAGTACGGAGCCGGCGGCGAAGACACCGGGGATGCTCGCGGCGACGAGACGCGAACGGTTGTGGAACAGGTTCAAGGTTTCCCTCCCTCGTGATCGCTACTGAGCAGTAGCAACCGCGACCGTAACGCGGAAAGCAGAGGTGTGTGACCTGAACGACACCGCCGGCGGGAGCTCCCCGCAACCTTTTACCTTGCGCCGCTGCCGGACGGGCGCGTCCCCGGACTACCCGTCGCCGTCGCCCGGCTCGGTGACCCTGACCTGGGCGGCACGCGCATCGCGCACCGCCTGGTCGAGCACCGCGCGGCGTGGGTCGGGCACCGGCAGCCAGAGGTCTGTACGACGAGCAGCGGGCCGCGCGAGCCGGGGGTCGGCGAGCACCGCGTCGACCGCGGCCCGGTCACCGCCGCACACCAGCGCGTCCACTCCCCCGAACTCGGTCACGAGCACCCGGTGGGCGTGGTCGGCGGCGGCGTCGTAGGCCTGCCGCGCCTGGTTGTCGCGGCGCCGGGCGAACCGCTGCTGGCTCTGCCCACCGGCCTTCGTCCGGCCCTGCACGTGCCGCTGACCGACCTTCGACACCTCCGGGCGGTCGGCGGTCCCGGCGGCGACGGCGAAGCCGCCCTTGCGCACCAGGAGGACCCCCCAGCGCACCGGTGCGCTCACCGCGTCGGTGAACGCCACGACGTCGGGCTGAGCGTCGTACTGCCGGGAGAACGGGAGGGCCGCCTCGGCGACCGCTCCGTCCGGAGCGGTCGCGACGAGGCGGCCGTCGTGCACTGCGAGGTCGGGTCGTCCGTGCCGGGCCCCGAAGTTGTCGAACCACCGCACCACGCGCTCGGCAGGCACGACCACCGTGCGGGAGACCACCTCAGACGTTGAAGCCGAGGGCGCGCAGCATCTCGCGGCCGTCGTCGGTGATCTTGTCCGGGCCCCACGGGGGCATCCAGACCCAGTTGATCGTCACGCCGTTGACCAGGCCCTCGAGGGCCTGCTCGGTCTGGTCGGTGATCACGTCGGTCAGCGGGCACGCGGCCGAGGTCAGCGTCATGTCGATGACCGCGCTGTTGTCCTCCTCGACGTGCACGCCGTAGACCAGTCCGAGGTCGACCACGTTGATGCCGAGCTCGGGGTCGACGACGTCCTTCATCGCCTCGGTGACGTCGTCCTCGGTGACCGTGGTGGTCCCGGCGGCGGCGAGGTCGACCTGGGGCAGGTCGCTGGTGTCGGTGTGGGCGTCGGTCATGCTTGCTCCTTCGTTTCGCTCGCGAGGACCTGGGACGTCGCGTCCTTCCACGCCATCCAGGACAGTAGCGCGCACTTCACACGCGCCGGGAACTTGGCGACGCCCGCGAAGGCGATGCCGTCCTCCAGCACCTCCTCGTCGGGCTCGACGGTGCCCCGGCCCTGCATGAGGGTCTGGAAGTCCTCGAGCACGCTCATCGCCTCGGACACCGGTTTGCCGATCACCAGCTCGGTCATCACCGACGTCGACGCCTGGCTGATCGAGCAGCCCTCCGCGGCGTAGGAGACGTCCTCGACGACCGCAGCCTCCCCGGTGCCCGAGAGGTGCACGCGGAGGGTGATCTCGTCACCGCAGGTCGGGTTGACGTGGTGCACCTCGGCCTCGTAGGGCTCGCGGAGACCGGCGTTCTGCGGGTTCTTGTAGTGGTCCAGGATGATCTCCTGGTACAGCGAGTCAAGGTCCTGGGTCATGTCAGTCCACCTTGAAGTACTTCTTGGTGTACTCCAACCCCTCGATGAGTGCGTCGATCTCACCCGGCGTGGTGTAGAGGTACGACGAGGCCCGGGTCGAGCTCTGCACGCCGAACCTCCGGTGCGCCGGCTTGGCGCAGTGGTGTCCCGCCCGCACAGCGATGCCGCGGGAGTCCAGCACCTGCGCGACGTCGTGGGGGTGCACGCCGTCGATCTCGAACGAGATCGCGCCACCGCGGTGCACCGCGTCGACCGGTCCGAGGACCTTGAGGCCGCGGATGCCGGTGAGACCCTCGAGCGCGTAGTGGGTGATCGCCTCCTCGTGGGCGCGCACGTTGTCCATGCCGATCGCCGAGAGGTAGTCGATGGCCACCCCGAGTCCGACCGCCTCGACGATCGGAGGGGTTCCGGCCTCGAACTTGTGCGGGATCCCGGCGTACGTCGACCGCTCCATCGACACGGTGGCGATCATCTCGCCACCGCCGAGGAACGGCGGCAGCTGCTCGAGCAGCTCGCGTCGGCCCCAGAGCACACCGATGCCGGTGGGCCCGACCACCTTGTGGCCGGTGAAGGCAAGGAAGTCCGCCCCGGCAGCGACCACGTCGACCGGCATCTGCGGCACCGCCTGGGAGGCGTCGACGACGACCACCGCACCGACCTCGTGGGCGCGGTCCGCGATCTGCCGGACCGGGTTGACCGTGCCGAGCATGTTGGACACCCAGGTCAGCGAGACCACCTTGGTGCGCTCGGTGATCAGCTCGTCGATGTTCGACAGGTCCAGCCGGCCGTCGTCGGTGAGCCCGAACCAGCGCAGCCGTGCGCCCTTGCGCTCGGTCATCATCTGCCACGGGACGATGTTGGAGTGGTGCTCCATCTCGGTGATGACGACCTCGTCACCCTCACCGACCTCCAGCGGGCCGCGCGCCCACGCCATCGTCTCGGCGACCAGGTTCAGCGCCTCGGAGGCGTTCTTGGTGAAGATCACCTCGTCGCGCGAGGGCGCGTTGATGAACGCCGCGACCTTGTCCCGGGCCTCCTCGAACGACGCCGACGCCTCGGCACCGAGCTGGTGCATGGCGCGCGCGATGTTCGCGTTGTGGTGCTCGAGGTGGTCGACCATCGCGTCGATGACCACCTGCGGCTTCTGCGCGGTGTTGGCGCTGTCGAGGTACACCAGCGGCATCCCGTCGGCCAGCGTGCGCGACAGGATCGGGAAGTCGGCCCGGATCAGGTCGAGCCCGTCCAGCAGGCCCGGCAGCGCCGGGCCCGCCGAGACGGCGGCGGAAGAGGTCATCAGGCGCTCGCACCAGCCTTGACGTACTTGTCGTAGCCCTCGGCCTCGAGCTGCTCGGCGAGCTCGGGACCACCCTGCTCGGCGATCCGGCCGTCGACGAAGACGTGCACGTAGTCGGGCTGGATGTAGCGCAGGATCCGCGTGTAGTGCGTGATCAGCAGGACGCCCTTGCCCTCCTGGGCACGGAACCGGTTCACGCCGTCGGAGACGATCTTGAGCGCGTCGATGTCGAGGCCGGAGTCGGTCTCGTCGAGGATCGCGACCTTCGGGTTCAGCAGCTCGAGCTGGGCGATCTCGTGGCGCTTCTTCTCACCGCCGGAGAAGCCCTCGTTGACCGAGCGCTGGGAGAACGTCGCGTCGAGGTTCAGCCGCTCCAGGGCGCCGTTGACGTCCTTGATCCAGGTGCGCAGCTTCGGCGCCTCGCCGTCGATGGCGGTCTTGGCGGTGCGCAGGAAGTTCGCCACCGAGACACCGGGCACCTCGACGGGGTACTGCATGGCGAGGAACAGGCCGGCCCGGGCGCGCTCGTCGACCGACATCTCGAGGACGTCCTGGCCGTCGAGGGTCACCGAGCCCCCGGTGATGGTGTACTTCGGGTGGCCCGCGATCGAGTAGGCCAGGGTCGACTTGCCCGACCCGTTGGGGCCCATGATCGCGTGCGTCTCGCCGTCACCGATGGTCAGGGTGACGCCCTTGAGGATCTGCTTGGGGCCGTCCTCGGTCTCGACCGAGACCTGCAGGTCCTTGATCTCCAGCGTGCTCATTTCTCTCCTTGTCGTGGCGTGCCGAGTGGCTCGGCCGCCGGAAAACTCGTCAGCTCGGGGTGACCCCGTTGAGGGTCTCGGTCACGTCGACGTACACGTCTCCGTCGCGCACCTCGACCGGGAAGGTCGAGACCGGCTCGGTCGCCGGCAGCCCGGTCGGCTTGCCGCTGCGCAGGTCGAAGCGCGAGCCGTGCAGCCAGCACTCGATCTGGCAGTCGGCCACCTCGCCCTCGCTCAGGGCCACCGCGGCGTGGCTGCACAGGTCCTGGACGGCGTAGAAGTCGTCGCCGTCCCGGGCGACGGCGACGGTGAGGTCGCCGACCTGGACCGCGAGGGCCTCGTCGGCACGGACCTCGGAGGCGGCGCAGGCGCGCTCGAACGCCATCAGCCCTGCACCTCGAGCGGCTTGAGGACGTTCTTGGCGAGCTCCTCCTCGACCGTCGCCATCAGCTTCTCCTCCAGCGACGGCACGTCGATCTTGCGGATCAGGTCGTTGAAGAAGCCGTGCACGACCAGCCGCCGGGCCTCGGCCTCGGAGACGCCGCGCGAGCGGAGGTAGAACAGCTGCTCGTCGTCGAACCGGCCGGTCGCCGAGGCGTGCCCGGCACCCTCGATCTCGCCGGTCTCGATCTCCAGGTTCGGCACCGAGTCGGCCTGGCAGCCGTCGGTGAGCACCAGGTTGCGGTTCTCCTCGTAGGTCTCGATGCCCTCGGCGACCTTGCGGATCAGGACGTTGCCGACCCAGACGGTGTGCGCGCCCTCGCCCTGCAGCGCGCCCTTGTAGACCACGTGGCTCTTGGTCTTCGGCGCGGTGTGGTCGGCGAACAGCCGGTGCTCGATGTGCTGGCCCTCGTCGGCGAAGTACAGGCCGAGCATCTCGGCCGCACCGCCGGGACCGGCGTAGGAGACGTTGCTGTCCATCCGGACCACGTCGCCGCCGAAGGAGATCGCCACGTGCTTGTAGCTCGCGTCGCGGCCGACCTTGGCCTCGTGGTGGGTCAGGTGCACCGCGTCGTCGGCCCAGTCCTGCAGGGAGACCACGGTGACCTGGGCGCCGTCACCGACGACGACCTCGACGACCTGGGCCATCGAGGCGTGCCCGGTGTGGTTGAGCACCACGACCGCCTTCGCGAAGTTCCCGAAGCGCAGCGCGACGTGGCCCGCCTCGGTGACGGCGGCGTTCTCGCCGGTCAGGTCGACGACGATCGGCTCGGTCACCTCGAGCTCGGCGGGCACGTCGACCAGCAGCGTGGTGGGCACCTCGGCCAACACCCGTGCCGAGAACCGGCTGCTGGGCACCAGCCCGCTGATCCCGCGCAGCGCACGGGCCTCCTCACCGTCGACGCCGTCGACGCGCACCCCCGCGGGGGTGTTCCAGGTGCACGCGGTCGCACTCGGCATGAACTCGGCCTCGGCCTGCAGTCCGCGCAGCCGCTTGAGCGGGGTGAAGCGCCAGATCTCCTCCCGGCCGGTGGGCACCGGGTGGTCGGCGACGTCGAACGAGCCGGCCGGGTGCAGGTGGGACTCGACGTGGTCGAGCTCCAGGGCGGACGCCACGCTGTCGCGCGCAGTGTCGGTCACAGTCATCTCTTGTCTCTCTACGTGGGAGGTTGCGGGGCGGGGTCGGGCGACCGGGTCAGCCGACCGCGCCCTCCATCTGCAGCTCGATCAGGCGGTTGAGCTCGAGGGCGTACTCCATCGGCAGCTCCTTGGCGATCGGCTCCACGAAGCCGCGCACGATCATCGCCATCGCCTCGTCCTCCTCCATGCCTCGCGACATGAGGTAGAACAGCTGGTCGTCGGAGACCTTCGAGACGCTGGCCTCGTGACCCATCGACACGTCGTCCTCGCGGATGTCGACGTAGGGGTAGGTGTCGGAGCGGCTGATCTGGTCCACGAGCAGCGCGTCGCACAGCACGTTGGACTTCGACCCGTGGGCGCCCTCGTTGACCTGGATCAGGCCGCGGTACGACGTACGCCCGCCGCCCCGGGCCACCGACTTCGACAGGATCGAGCTCGAGGTGTTCGGCGCGGCGTGCACCATCTTGGCGCCGGCGTCCTGGTGCTGGCCCTCACCGGCGAACGCGATGGACAGCGTCTCGCCCTTGGCGTGCTCGCCCATCAGGTAGACGGCGGGGTACTTCATGGTCAGCTTCGAGCCGATGTTGCCGTCGACCCACTCCATGGTGGCGCCGGCCTCGGCGACCGCACGCTTGGTGACCAGGTTGTAGACGTTGTTCGACCAGTTCTGGATCGTCGTGTAGCGGCAGCGGGCGCCCTTCTTCACGATGATCTCCACGACCGCGGAGTGCAGGGAGTCCGAGCTGTAGATCGGCGCGGTGCAGCCCTCGACGTAGTGCACGTAGGCGTCCTCGTCGACGATGATCAGCGTGCGCTCGAACTGGCCCATGTTCTCGGTGTTGATCCGGAAGTAGGCCTGCAGCGGGATGTCGACGTGCACGCCCTTGGGGACGTAGATGAACGACCCGCCGGACCACACGCTGGTGTTGAGCGCGGCGAACTTGTTGTCGCCCACCGGGATCACGGTGCCGAAGTACTCCCGGAAGAGCTCCTCGTGCTCCTTCAGCGCGGTGTCGGTGTCGACGAAGATCACGCCCTGCTCCTCCAGGTCCTCGCGGATCTGGTGGTAGACGACCTCCGACTCGTACTGCGCGGCGACACCCGCGACCAGGCGCTGCTTCTCCGCCTCCGGGATGCCGAGCCGGTCGTAGGTGTTCTTGATGTCCTCGGGCAGGTCCTCCCAGCTGGTGGCCTGCTTCTCGGTCGACCGGACGAAGTACTTGATGTTGTCGAAGTCGATCGTGTCGAGCTCGCCGCCCCAGGTCGGCATCGGCTTGCGCTCGAAGAGCTTCAGGCCCTTCAGGCGCAGGTCGAGCATCCACTGCGGCTCGTTCTTCTTCGCCGAGATGTCCCGGACGACCTCCTCGTTGAGGCCGCGGCGGGCGGCCTCGCCCGCGGTGTCGCGGTCGGCCCAGCCGAACTCGTAGCGGCCGATGCCCTCGAGCTCAGGGTTGCGCTGGTCGATCGTGGTCATGTGATCCTCAACCTCTCGTGTGGCGAGTCAGACGTGCAGGGGACTGTGAAGCGTTCTCGGTCGTGCTCTTGGCGGACGGGCTCTGGGCGGACGTGCTCGGGACGTGGGCCTGCGGGATGGCGGTCGTGCAGACGCCGTCGCCGTGGGCGATGGTGGCCAGCCGCTGGACGTGACGGCCGAGCAGTCGGCTGATGACCTCGGTCTCCGCCTCGCACAGCTGGGGGAACTCGTGGGCGACGTGGGCGACCGGGCAGTGCTGCTGGCACAGCTGCTCGCCGACCGGCAGCTCGCGGACCGAGGCAGCGTAGCCGCTCTGGTTGAGCGCCTCCGCGACCGCCTCGGCAGCGCTCAGGTCGGGTTTGCGGGCGAGCACCTGCTCGAAGTCGCTCTCGAGCGTGGCGACCCGGCGCCGGGCGAACTCGCGCACCGCCTTCTCCCCGCCGGTCTCGGCGAGGAAGCGCAGCGCCTGCGCGGCGAGGTCGTCGTACTGCTGGTCGAACCGGTCGCGGCCGGCCTCGGTGAGCGCGAAGACCTTGGCGGGTCGTCCGCGGCCGCGCGCGCCGTAGGTGCGCGGCTCGCGCGGCTCGACCGCACCCTGCTCCATCAGGTGGTCGAGGTGGCGCCGGACCGCGGCAGGGGTCAGCGAGAGCCGCTCCGCGAGAGCGGCTGCGGTGCTCGGGCCGTTCTCGTGGATCGACCGGGCCACCCGCTCACGGGTCGGTGCGTCCATCGGGCCGTCGAATTCCACAACACCAGTGTGCCGTTAATGACTGGAGTGATTCAACTAAGGCCGCCCTAACCTGTCTCGACCGGGGCTGAGGAGTCGCCCGGTCGGCGGCCCGCTGGGGCCGAAACCTAGAATCGCGGCGTGCCCCTCCCCTCCTCCGGCCCCAGCTCCGCCCGCCGGGCCGGCGACGAACCGGCGGTGGTCGTCGACGACCTCCGGATGCAGTACGGCGACACCGTCGCCGTCGACGGGCTGACCCTGGAGGTCGCCCGGCACAGCATCACCGCGGTGCTCGGGCCCAACGGCGCCGGGAAGACCACCACGTTGGAGACCTGTGAGGGCTACCGCCGGCCGCAGCAGGGCTCGGTGTGTGTTCTCGGCCTGGACCCGCAACGCGACCGTGCCGAGCTGCTGCCCCGGATCGGGGTGATGCTGCAGAACGGCGGCGCGTGGTCCGGCGTGCACGCCGTCGAGATGCTCTCGCACATCGCCTCCCTCCACGCCCACCCGCTCGACGTCGGCATGCTGGTCGAGCGGCTCGGGCTCGGCTCGTGCGGGCGTACGCCGTACCGGCGGCTGTCCGGCGGCCAGCAGCAGCGGCTCGCCCTGGCGATGGCGGTGGTCGGACGTCCTGAGCTGGTCTTCGTCGACGAGCCGACAGCGGGGATGGACCCGCAGGCCCGCCGGGCCACCTGGGAGCTGCTGGAGGAGCTGCGGGGCGACGGCGTGACCGTGGTCCTCACCACCCACTACATGGACGAGGCCGAGCGGCTCGCCGACACCATCCACGTGATCGACCACGGCAGGCTGATCGCCTCCGGCACCCCGTTCGACCTCACCCGCGCCGCCGGGAGCACCACGATCCGGCTGGTGGTCACCGAGCCGTTCCCGCCGGACGCGCCCGCCTCGCTGCAGGCGGCGCTCGGCCCGTCGACCCAGGTCCGGCCGATCAACGCCCAGAGCCTGCTGGTGTCCGGGCCGGCCGATGCCTCGACCCTGGCCACCGTCTCCGCCTGGTGCGAGCAGCAGGGCGTGCTGCCCGAGTCGATGTCGCTGGGGCAACGCACGCTCGAGGACGTCTTCCTCCAGCTGACCGGACGGGAGCTCACCCCATGAACACCCCCACGCCGTCCGGCACGTTCACCCCGATGCCGGGCGCCGCGCCGTACCGCCGCCAGGTGCTCGCCCAGGCGCGGATGGAGACCCGGCTGCTGCTGCGCAACGGCGAGCAGCTGCTCCTCGCGGTCGTGATCCCGCTGATCGTGCTCGTCGGCGGAGTGCTCGCGGCCGATCGGGTCGGCCTGGACTTCCCGCACGGAGCGGTCGCGACGCTGACCCCCGGGGTGCTCGCGCTCGCGGTGATGTCGACCAGCTTCACGTCGCTGGCGATCGCCACGGGCTTCGAGCGCCGCTACGGCGTGCTGAAGCGGCTGGGCTCCTCCCCGCTCCCCCGGTCTGGGCTGCTGCTCGGCAAGGTCGGCGCACTGCTCGCCGTCGAGGTCCTCCAGGTGGTCGTGATCGCCGTGGCCGCCGTGCTGCTCGGCTGGTCGCCGTCGCCGGGTGCCGCGGGCGTGCTCGGCGCACTCCTCGTCGGCCTGCTCGGCACGGCGGCGTTCGCCGCGCTCGGGCTGTTCCTCGCCGGTGCGCTGCGCGCGGAGGCCACCCTCGCCGCCGCGAACCTGGTGTACCTGCTGCTGATGGCCGGCGGCGGTGTGGTGATCCCGTCGTCCAGCTACGGCGCCCTGGCTCCCGTCGTCGAGCTCCTCCCGTCCGGCGCGCTCGGCAACGGGCTCCGCGTCGCGCTGATCGACGGCGCCGTGCCCGTCGTACCCCTGGTCGTGCTGGCCGCGTGGGCGGCCGCCGGAACCGCACTCACCTCGAGGACCTTCACATGGGAATGACCGTGCAGAGCCCGCCCCCCGCGCAGCAGGTGCGGCCCGGCTGGGCACAGCGCTGGATGTACCCGCTGGCCGTCACCACGCTGGCGGTGAACATCCTGATCGTGGTCACCGGCGGCGTGGTGCGGCTGACCGCATCGGGGCTCGGCTGCCCCACCTGGCCGCGCTGCACCGACGAGTCGTTCGTCCCCCACGGGGAGCTCGGGCTGCACGGCGCGATCGAGTTCGGCAACCGGCTGGTGACCTTCCTGCTCGCGGCCGTGGCGATCGCGACCTTCGTCGCTGCGTGGAGGTACGGCCGGCGCTCCCTCGTGCGGCTGGCGTTCGTGATCGGGCTCGGCGTGCCGGCCCAGGCCCTGATCGGTGGCGTCACCGTGCTCACCGACCTCAACCCGTGGGTCGTGGCGTTCCACCTGCTGGTCTCGATGGCGATGATCCAGGTCGCGGTGGTGCTGCTGCGCCGGCTGCGGGAGGGCGACGGACCGGTGCTCACCACCGTGCCGAGCGCGGTGACGTGGCTGGTCCGCACCACCTTCGTGGCCGGCTGGGCGGTGCTCTACCTCGGCACCGTGGTGACCGGCAGCGGCCCGCACGCCGGCGATATCGACGCGCAGCGCAACGGCCTCGACCCTGCCGCGCTGAGCCAGCTCCACACCGACGCGGTGTTCCTGCTCCTCGGCCTGACGATCGGGTCGCTGTTCGCGCTGAAGGCGGTGGGCGCTCCGGAGCGCACCGTCCGCGCCGCCTGGGTGCTGCTCGGGCTCGAGCTCGCCCAGGGGCTGGTGGGGTTCGTGCAGTACTTCACCGGCTTACCGGTCGTGCTCGTCGGCCTGCACCTGCTCGGCTCAGCCGCGGTGGCCGCGGCGCTGGCCTGGCTACTCCTCGGGGTCCGCGACCGCGACGCGACGTAGCCGGGCGAACTCCTCCGCCAGTGCCGGGGCCGGCCAGTGGGCGTTGAGCCCGCTCGGGTTCGGCAGGACCCACACCCGGCTCTCGCCGACGCGCTCGTCCTGCGGCCCGACCGCGGCGTCGCGGTGCCCGAACCCGGTGCGGTAGGCACCGATGCCGACCACCGCGAGCCATGCAGGCCGCAGTGCGGCGACCTTCTCGCGCAGCGCCCTCGCTCCGTCGAGGAGCTCCTGCCGGGTCAGCTCGTCGGCTCGTGCGGTGGCGCGGGGAGCGACGTTGGTGATCCCCAGACCCAGGTCCAAGAGCTCGTGCTGCTCGGCGGGGTCCAGCTGACGAGGGGTGAAGCCCGAGCGGTGCAGCGTGGGCCAGAACCGGTTGCCCGGCCGGGCGAAGTGCAGGCCGGTCGCCGCCGACCACAGCCCCGGGTTGATCCCGCTGAACAGCACGCGGAGGCCGGGCGCGGCCACGTCGGGGATGGTCCTGTCGGCGGCTGCCGCGAGCTGGGCCGGGGTCGGCCGCGAGGTCACAGGTGGAGCAGCGGGTCGAGGGCGACCGCGACGAACAACAGCGAGAGGTACATGTTCGACCAGTGGAACAGCCGCATCGGCTTGATCTCCGAGAGGCTGTCGCTGTGCGCCGTGCGCGCCAGCAGCAGGTGCGACTCGACCAGGAAGGCCGCGCCGAGGACGATCGCCGCGGCGGGGTACAGCCAGCCGGTGTTACCGACCGGCCACAACAGCAGCGACGTGGCGACCATCACGTAGGAGTACGCCAGCATCTGGCGGGCGACCGAACGGGCGGGCGCGACGACGGGGAGCATCGGCACGTCGACGCTGGCGTAGTCCTCGCGGTAGCGCAGGGCGAGCGCCCAGGTGTGCGGCGGGGTCCAGAAGAAGACCACGAGGAACAGGATCACCGGCTCCCAGGCGAGCTCCCCGGTCACGGCCGTCCACCCGATCAGGGCCGGGAAGCAACCGGCCAGGCCGCCCCACACGATGTTCTGCGTGGTGCGGCGCTTGAGCACCATCGTGTAGACGAGGACGTAGAACGCGTTCGCCGCCAGCGCCAGCCAGGCCGAGAGCCAGTTGACGAAGAAGCCGAGCAGCAGCGTGGAGACCACGCCGAGCACGAGTCCGAAGATCGTCGCTGCGACCGGGCTGACGATGTGACGCGGCAGGGCCCGGCGGCGGGTGCGTCGCATCTGCTCGTCGATGTCGCGGTCGTAGACGTTGTTCAGCGCGCTGGCGCTGCCGGCCGACAGCGTGCCCCCGACGACGGTCGCCGCGACGAGCCCGAGCTCGGGGACACCGCGGGCGGCGAAGAACATCACCGGGACGGTGGTCAGCAGCAGCAGCTCGATGACCCGGGGTTTCATCAGCCCGACGTAGGCGGCGACCACGTCGCGGACTCTCGTTCGGCCCGTCTCCGGCGTCTGCGCGGAGACGTGGGGATCGACGGCCGTCACGAAAACCTCGAGTTCAACGATTGCAGGGAAGCCCCTCAGGCTGCGTCGAGTCTAGTCCGGACCGAGGCGAAGGCCGCCATCGGGCGGGCCCGGGGACGGTGTGCACCTCCTCACCCGGCCGAAGTAGGCTCAGGACCGTCAGCGCCATCTGTCGCACCCGAGAGGACACCTCCGCACGTGAGCACTGCCCGCAGCCCCCTGGAATGGACCGACCTGGACCGGCGGGCGGTGGACACGGCTCGGGTCCTCGCCATGGACTCGGTGCAGAAGGTCGGCAACGGCCACCCCGGCACGGCGATGGCGCTCGCGCCGGTCGCCTACCTGCTCTTCCAGAAGCGGATGCGGCACAACCCCGCGAACCCCGCCTGGGAGGCCCGGGACCGGTTCGTGCTCTCTGCGGGCCACAGCTCCATCACCCTCTACACCCAGCTCTTCCTCGGTGGGTTCGGGCTCGAGCTCGAGGACCTGCAGTCCCTGCGCACCTGGGGCAGCAAGACCCCGGGCCACCCCGAGCAGGGCCACACCGCCGGCGTGGAGACCACCACCGGCCCGCTGGGCCAGGGCGTCGCCAACGCTGTCGGCATGGCGATGGCCGCCCGCCGCGAGCGGGGGCTCCTCGACCCCGACACCCCGGAGGGCCGCAGCCCCTTCGACCACCACATCTACGCGATCTGCAGCGACGGCGACCTCGAGGAGGGCGTCTCCGGCGAGGCCTCCTCGCTGGCCGGTCACCAGCAGCTGGGCAACCTGACGCTGATCTACGACGACAACGAGATCTCGATCGAGGGCGACACCGACATCGCGTTCAGCGAGGACGTCGCCAAGCGCTACGAGGCCTACGGCTGGCACGTGCAGACCGTGGACTGGACCGGTGGCGGCAAGGAGTACGTCGAGGACGTCGACGCGCTCTGGGCCGCCCTCGACGCGGCCGAGCAGGTCACCGACCGGCCCAGCATCATCCTGCTCCGCACCGTGATCGCCTGGCCGGCCCCCAACGCCCAGGGCACGGGCGCCTCCCACGGCTCCGCGCTGGGCCTCGAGGAGGTCGCCGCCACCAAGAAGATCCTCGGGTTCGACCCCGAGCAGACCTTCGAGGTCGGTGCCGACGTCCTCGCTCACACCCGCGGGCTCGTCGAGCGCGGCAAGGCCGCCGAGGCGCAGTGGCAGGAGAGCTACGACGCCTGGGCCTCGGCCAACCCCGACGCGCTCGCCCTGCTGGAGCGGATGCGCACCCGCAGCCTCCCCGACGGCTGGGCGGACCACCTCCCCGCCTTCGAGGCTGACCCGAAGGGGGTCGCCACCCGCAAGGCCTCCGGTGCCGTGCTGTCGGCGATCGCGCCGGTCCTGCCCGAGCTCTGGGGCGGGTCGGCCGACCTCGCGGAGTCCAACAACACCTCCCCCAAGGGCGAGCCGTCGTTCATCCCCGAGGACCGCTCCACCAAGGACTTCTCGGGCCACAAGTACGGCCGGGTGCTGCACTTCGGCATCCGCGAGCACGCCATGGGCTCGATCATGAACGGCATCGCGCTGCACGGCGGCACCCGCGTCTACGGCGGCACGTTCCTCGTGTTCTCCGACTACATGCGTCCCGCGGTCCGCCTGGCGGCCCTGATGCAGCTGCCGGTCACCTACGTGTGGACCCACGACTCGATCGGTCTCGGCGAGGACGGCCCGACACACCAGCCGGTCGAGCACCTCGCCGCCCTGCGCGCGATCCCCGGACTCGACGTGGTCCGGCCGGCCGACGCCAACGAGACCGTCGCCGCCTGGCGGGCGATCCTCGAGCACACCGACCGGCCCGCGGGGCTGGCCCTGACCCGCCAGAACGTGCCGACCTTCCCCCGCGGCACCGACGCCGACGGTCAGCAGTGGGCCGGCACCGAGGGCGTCAGCAAGGGTGGCTACGTCCTGCTCGACGCCGAGGGCGGCACGCCCGACGTCGTGCTGGTCGCCACCGGCTCGGAGGTCCAGCTGGCGGTGGAGGCGCGCGCCGCCCTGGCCGAGCAGGGAGTCGCGGCCCGGGTCGTGTCGATGCCGTGCCGAGAGTGGTTCGACGCCCAGGACCAGGCCTACCGCGACAGCGTGATCCCGCCGATCGTGAAGGCCCGGGTCAGCGTCGAGGCCGGGGTCGCCCAGGGCTGGCGCGAGATCGTGGGCGACCACGGCCGGATCGTGTCGCTGGAGCACTTCGGCGCGTCCGCCGACTACGCCACGATCTACCGCCAGTTCGGCATCACCAGCGAGGCCGTGGTGCTGGCCGCCCAGGAGAGTATCCGCGCGGCCAACGGGTAACCCGGGACGCGACGGGGCCCAGCACAGTCGAAGATCGTCAACCGGGAGGAACCGATGTCCGAACGACTCAAGGCACTGGCGCAGGCCGGTGTGTCCATCTGGCTCGACGACCTGTCGCGGGACCGGATCGAGACCGGCAACCTGACCGATCTCGTCAAGAACCGATCGGTCACCGGGGTGACCACCAACCCCACGATCTTCGCCGCCGCGCTCGCCGACGGTGAGCGGTACGACGACCAGGTGCGCGAGCTCGCCCGGGCCGGCGCCTCGGTCGACGACACGGTCTTCGAGCTGACCACGTACGACGTCCGGCAGGCCTGCGACGTCCTGCTGGACACCTGGAAGGCCACCGACGGGGTCGACGGGCGGGTGTCCATCGAGGTGCCACCCGGCCTCGCCTTCGACACCGACGCCACCATCGCGGCGGCGAAGAAGCTCTGGGCCGCCGTGGACCGCCCCAACCTGCTGATCAAGATCCCGGCGACCACCGAGGGTGCGCCTGCGATCTCCGCCGTGCTCGCAGAAGGGATCAGCGTCAACGTCACGCTGATCTTCGGGCTCGAGCGCTACCGCGCGGTGATGGACGCCTATGCCGAGGGGCTCGAGCGCGCCGAGGCGAACGGCCACGACCTGTCGGGGATCCACTCGGTGGCGTCCTTCTTCGTCTCCCGCGTGGACACCGAGGTCGACAAGCGACTGCAGGCCGTCGACGCCGAGGGCGTGGAGGACCTGTTCGGCCGCGCCGGGATCGCCAACGCCCGGCTCGCCTACCGTGCCTACGAGGAGTTCATGGCCGGGTCGCGCTTCCAGGCGCTGGCCGCCCGCGGCGCGCGGCACCAGCGGCCGCTGTGGGCCTCGACCGGCGTCAAGAACCCGGACTACCCCGACACGATGTACGTCACCGAGCTGGTGGTCCCCGACACGGTCAACACGATGCCGGAGAAGACCATGGACGCCTTCGCCGACCACGGCGAGATCAACGGCGGCGACCGGGTCACCACGATGTACGCCGACGCGCAGGAGGTCATGGACCGCCTCGAGGCAGCGGGCATCCACTACGACGACGTGATCGCCACCCTCGAGCGGGAGGGCGTGGACAAGTTCGTCGCCTCGTGGGACGAGCTCGTCGAGACGGTCCGCACGAGCCTGGAGAGCGCGGCCAAGTGAGCGGCGCGCTGGAGGTCGTCGCCACCGGCGCGGCCGCGCAGGCGGTCACCGACTGGGTCCCTCGGCTGGTCGAGGAACGGTTCGCCGGCCGGCTGTTCGCCAAGGACGCCACCCTCTGGGGCGAGGCCGCCCAGGAGGAGGCGTCGATCCGGCTCGGGTGGGTGGACCTGTTCCACACCTCGCGTCCGCTCGTCGGCGCGATCACCGCTCTCCGCAGCGAGCTGGAGGAGGAGGGCATCACCCGTGTCGCGCTCTGCGGGATGGGCGGCTCCTCGCTGGCCCCGGAGGTGATCTGCGCGACCCGCGGGGTCGAGCTCACCGTCGTCGACTCCTCGCACCCCGACCAGGTCCGGGCCGCCCTCGCCGAGAGGCTGGAGAGCACCGTCGTGGTGGTGTCCAGCAAGTCCGGCTCCACCGTCGAGACCGACTCGCAGCGCAGGGCGTTCGAGGAGGCGTTCCGGCAGGCGGGGCTCGACCCGACCCGACACATGGTCATCGTCACCGACCCGGGCAGTCCTCTGGACAAGCAGTCCCGGGACGCGGGGTTCCGGGTCATCAACGCCGACCCGAACGTCGGTGGCCGCTACTCCGCCCTCACCGCCTTCGGTCTCGTGCCGAGCGGCCTCGCCGGGGTCGACATCGCCACGCTTCTCGACGAGGCCGAGGAGGTGGCCGACCTCCTCAGCGACGATGACGACGGCAACCCCGCTCTGCGTCTGGGAGCTGCGCTCGCCGGCACCGACCCGCTGCGCGACAAGCTGGTGTTCGTCGACGAGGGGTCCGAGCTGGTCGGCTTCCCCGACTGGGCCGAACAGCTCGTCGCGGAGAGCACCGGCAAGGACGGCACCGGCCTGCTCCCGGTCGTCGTCGGCGACTCCTCCGCGCCGGAGGTGGCCCTGCCCCCGCAGGACGCCACCGTCGTACGCCTCACCAGCGGCGACGAGGCGGGCACCGGGGACAGCGAGCCGGCCAACGCGGGCGACGACGCACCCCCGGCCGAGGACGGCTCCGACGTGTGGGTCGGCGGCAGCCTGGGTGCCCAGATGCTGCTGTGGGAGGCCGCCACCGCTGTCGCGGGCCGGATCCTCGGGATCGACCCGTTCGACCAGCCGGACGTGGAGAGCGCCAAGAAGGCGGCCCGTTCCCTGCTCGAGGACACCCCGTCCCCGGAGCCGGCCCTGCTCACCGAGGGTGACGTCGAGGTCCGGGTGCCGGGTGACGCCTCCTGGCTGGGTGACGGTGACGCCGGCGACCTGGCCGGTGCGGTCACCGCACTCCTCGACCAGGTCGACAGCGCCCGCGGCTACGTCGCCGTGATGGCCTATCTCGACCGGGACGCCCACCGAGACCTCGAGGAGGTCCGCAACAGCCTCGCCGTCCGGACCAGGCGCCCGGTCACCTTCGGGTGGGGCCCGCGCTTCCTGCACTCGACCGGCCAGTTCCACAAGGGCGGACCCGCGGTCGGCGTCTTCGTCCAGGTCACCGACGAGCCGCACGAGGACCTCCCCGTCCCGGGTCGCGGCTTCTCGTTCGCGACGCTGGTCTCGGCGCAGGCCGCCGGGGACGCGCAGGTCCTGGCCGAGCACGGTCGGCCGGTGCTGCGGCTCCACGTCACCGGGCCGGAGGGCCTCCGTCAGCTGCGCGAGGCGCTCAGGTGAATCCCCTGCGCCAGCCGCAGGACCGCAGGCTGCCGAAGATCGCCGGGCCGTGCAGCCTGGTGATCTTCGGGGTCACCGGCGACCTGGCGCGCAAGAAGCTGATGCCGGCGGTCTACGACCTCGCCAACCGCGGTCTGCTTCCGCCCGGGTTCGCCCTGGTCGGGTTCGCCCGCCGCGACTGGGCCGACCAGGACTTCGCCCAGATCGTGCACGACTCGGTCCGGGCGCACTCCCGCACGGAGTTCCGGGAGGAGGTCTGGCAGCAGCTCGCCGAGGGCTTCCGGTTCGTCCCGGGAGACTTCAACGACGACGACGCCTTCGCCCGGCTGCGCTCGACGATCGAGGAGCTCGACAAGGTCCGCGGCACCGGCGGGAACCACGCCTTCTACCTGTCGATCCCACCTCGCTTCTTCGCCGACGTGGTCGGCCAGCTCAAGGAGCACGGACTGGCCAACCCCGAGGAGCGGTCCTGGCGGCGGGTCGTGGTCGAGAAGCCGTTCGGCTCGGACCTGAAGACCGCCCGCGAGCTCAACGACGTGATCTCCGAGGTGTTTCCGCCCGAGTCGGTGTTCCGGATCGACCACTACCTGGGCAAGGAGACCGTCCAGAACATCCTGGCCATGCGGTTCTCCAACACGCTGTTCGAGCCGATCTGGAACAACAACTACGTCGACCACGTGCAGATCACGATGGCCGAGGACATCGGGATCGGCGGCAGGGCCGGCTACTACGACGGCATCGGCGCGGCACGCGACGTGATCCAGAACCACCTCCTGCAGCTGATGGCGCTGATCGCGATGGAGGAGCCGACGTCGTTCGACGCCGGCAACCTGCGGATCGAGAAGCAGAAGGTGCTCGAGTCCGTCGTACTCCCCCGCCGCCTGGACCTGACCACCGCGCGGGCGCAGTACACCGAGGGCTGGGCCGGCGGGGTCAAGGTCCCGGGTTACAAGGACGAGCCGGACATCCCGCAGTCCTCGCGCACCGAGACCTTCGCGGCGATCACGCTGCACGTCGAGTCGCGCCGCTGGGCCGGTGTGCCGTTCTACATCCGCACCGGCAAGCGCCTCGGGCGGCGGGTGACCGAGGTGGCCGTGGTGTTCAAGCGGGCGCCGCACCTGCCGTTCAGCGACAGCGCCACCGAGGAGCTGACGCAGAACGCGCTGGTGATCCGGGTCCAGCCCGACGAGGGCATCACGATGCGGTTCGGTTCCAAGGTGCCCGGCACCGCGATGGAGATCCGCGACGTCACCATGGACTTCGCCTACGGCGGCTCCTTCACCGAGTCCAGCCCCGAGGCCTACGAGCGGCTGATCCTCGACGTGCTGCTCGGCGAACCGCCGCTGTTCCCCCGCCACGAGGAGGTCGAGCTGTCCTGGAAGATCCTCGACCCGGTCGTGCAGTACTGGGCCACCCACGGGAAGCCGGACACCTACCCCGCAGGCACGTGGGGCCCGCCCTCCGCCGACCGGATGCTCGCCCGCGACGGGCGCGCCTGGAGGCGGCCATGATCGAGCTGACCGAGACCACCGCGAGCGCGATCGCCGCGGAGTTCGTCCGGGCACGCCGCCGCGCCGGCAGCCCGGCGATGGGGATGGTGATGACCCTCGTCTTCGTCGTCTCCGAGGAGGACGCGGAGACGGCGATGAAGTCCGCCCGGGCGGCCTCCCGCGAGCACCCGGCACGGGTGCTCGGGGTGATCCTCGGGGACGGTCGCGGGGCGGCCCGCGTGGACGCCGAGGTCGGGATCGGCTCCGGTTGGACCGGGGAGACCGCACTGATCCGGCTGCGGGGCGAGGTCACCAAGCACCCCGAGTCGGTGGTCGTGCCGCTGCTGCTGCCCGACTCCCCCGTGGTCGTGTGGTGGCCGGCCACCGCACCTGACGACCCGGCCGCAGACCCGCTCGGCCGGCTCGGCCGGCGCCGGATCACCGATGCCGCCGCCGCGCCCCGCAATAAGGCCGGCGCCATGCTCCGGCAGTGCCGTGCCTACTCCCCCGGCAACACCGACCTGGCCTGGACCCGGATCACCAGCTGGCGTGCGCTGCTCGCTGCCGCGGTCGACCAGGAACCGGCGAAGGTGGTCTCGGCCACGGTGACCGCGGAGCGGGTCAGCCCGAGCGCGGACCTGCTCGCCGCGTGGCTGGCCGACCGGCTCCGCGTGGAGGTGCAGCGGGAGACCTCCGACGGCCCCGGCATCACCTCGGTCCTGCTGGAGACGAAGGCCGGCCCGATCTCGATCGTCAGGCACGACGGCAAGCTCGCCACGTTGACCGTGCCCGGCCAGCCGGACCGGCCGGTCGCCCTCAAGCGCCGCGAGCTCGACGAGCTGCTCGCCGAGGAGCTGCGCCACCTCGACCCCGACGACGTGTACGCCCAGACGGTCAAGCGGATGGTCAGGCTGGCGGGATCATGAGCGATCCCGAGATCCTGGTCCGCGACGACGCCGACCTGCTCGCCGCCACCGTCGCAGCCCGGCTCGTCGACCACCTCCTCGAGCTTCAGTCCCAGGGCCGGGCGCCCTCGGTCGTGCTCACCGGAGGCACGATCGCGGAGAAGGTGCACCGCGCCGTCCTCGAGGTGCCCGCCCACACGTCCGTGGACTGGTCGGCGGTCGAGGTCTGGTTCGGCGACGAGCGGTACGTCGAGCACGCCGACGCCGAGCGCAACGCGGGCCAGGCCCGCGACGCGCTGCTGTCACGGCTGCCGCTCGACGATGCACGCGTGCACGAGATGCCCGCCTCTGACGGCCCTTACGGAGACGACGTGGACGCCGCCGCCCGGGCCTACGCCGACGAGCTGACGCGTGTGCTCGGCGCCGAGCCGCGGTTCGACGTGGTCATGCTCGGGATCGGCCCGGACGGGCACTGTGCGTCCCTGTTCCCCGGCCACGAGGCGGTGCACGCCGACGGGCTGACCGTCGCCGAACGGCACTCGCCGAAGCCTCCGCCGGTGCGGATCTCGTTGACGATGGGCGCGCTGCGGTCCGCCGACGAGGTGTGGTTCATCGCCGCCGGCGAGGGCAAGGCGCAGGCAGTGCGCGATGCGATGCTCGGCAGCGACGTGGCCGCCGTACCCGCCTCCGGGCCGCGGGGGCGGGACCGCACGGTGTGGCTGCTCGACCAGGCGGCAGCCGCCGAGCTCAGAAGATGATCTCGCCGCGCTTGCGCCGGTCGCGCAGCGTCTGGATCGCCTCGTCGAGGATGTCGGCCGCCTCCTTGTCGGAGCGGCGCTCCTTCACGTAGGCCAGGTGCGTCTTGTACGGCTCGATCTTCGGCGGCGGCGGCGGGTTGTCGGAGTCCAGGCTGGCCGGCAGACCGCACCTCGGGCAGTCCCACGAGTCCGGGGGCTGCGCCTCGACGGCGAAGGTGATCACCGACTGGTGCTCGTTGGCACAGAAGTAGAGGACCCGCTGACGGGGTGCGGCCTCGCCGCGCTCCGCCTCCCCCATGGGTCCAGCGCCGACACGGCTGCCACGAATGGCGCTTCCTCCACCTGCCACGCTGTGTACTCCTCGATCGAGAGTCGAAGCGAACGCCGAATCAGGCGCCGCTCTTGAGCAGTAGGCCCAGGGCGACGACGCAGGCGAACCAGATGATGCCCGCGCCGATCGTGATCCGGTCCAGGTTGCGCTCGGCCACCGAGGAGCCCCCGAGGCCGCTGGACACACCGCCGCCGAACATGTCGGACATGCCGCCGCCACGCCCCTTGTGCAGCAGCACAAGCATGATCAGCAACAGGCTCGTCAGGATCAGCAGAACGGTGAAAGCGGTAGTCACGGTGGGACAGCCTAGCTCACGCGGTGTCGGTCAGATCACCGGCATGTCGTAGAACCGGCAGATACCGCCGAACTCGTCGGCCTGGAGGCTGGCCCCACCGACCAGGGCGCCGTCCACGTCGGCCTTCTCCATGATGCCGGCGACGTTGGCGGCCTTCACCGATCCGCCGTAGAGGATGCGCACCTTGGCCGCGGCCTCCTCGGAGAACGCCTCGGCGATCTTGCCGCGGATCGCCTGGCAGACCTCCTGCGCGTCGTCGGGCGTGGCGACCTCTCCGGTGCCGATCGCCCACACCGGCTCGTAGGCGATCACCAGGTCTGCGACCTGCTCGGCCGTCAGCCCGGCGAGGGAGCCGGCCACCTGGTCGAGGGTGTACTCGACGTGACGGCCCTCCTTGCGCACCTCGAGACCTTCGCCCACGCACACGATCGGGGTGATCCCGGCCGCGATCGCCTTCTTCGCCTTGGCGTTGACCAGCTCGTCGCTCTCGGCGTGGTACTCGCGACGCTCCGAGTGCCCCACGACGACGTAGGAGCAGCCCAGCTTGGCGAGCATGCCGGCCGAGATCTCGCCGGTGTAGGCACCGCTGTCGTGCTGGGAGACGTCCTGTGCGCCGTACTTGATCTTCAGCCGGTCGCCGTCGACCAGGGTCTGCACCGAGCGGAGGTCGGTGAACGGCGGCAGCACCGCCACCTCGACCTTGGAGAAGTCGTGCTTCTTGTCCGACAGCGTCCAGGCGAGCTTCTGGACCAGCACCACCGCTTCCTGGTGGTTGAGGTTCATCTTCCAGTTGCCGGCCATCAAGGGCACGCGCGCGTTGTTCGCCATGGTTCTTTCCTTGGGTAGTGGGGGTCTCGACAAGCTCGACCAGCGGTTCGCGGGCGGCCCGTGGGCCGCCCGCGAGCGGGAGTGGTCAGGAGAGGACGTCGATGCCGGGCAGGTTCTTGCCCTCGAGGTACTCCAGGCTTGCGCCGCCGCCGGTGGAGATGTGCCCGAACGCCGCCTCGTCGAAGCCCAGGGTGCGTACCGCCGCGGCGGAGTCACCACCGCCGACGACCGAGAGCCCGTCGACCCGGGTGAGCGCCTCGGCGACGTCGCGGGTGCCCTCGGCGAACGCAGCGAACTCGAACACGCCCATCGGGCCGTTCCAGAACACCGTGCGCGCGTCGGCCAGAGCCGCGGCGAACGCCTTGCCGGACTCCGGACCGATGTCCAGGCCGATCTGGTCCGCAGGGATCTGGTCGGCGGGTACGACGGTCGCCGTCGCCGACGCGTCGTTGGGGAACTCCCCGGCGACACGGATGTCGGTGGGCAGCAGGATCTGCACGCCCGACTCCGCGGCCCGCCGGAGGTACTCCCGGCAGGTCTCGACCTGGTCCTCCTCCAGCAGGCTCCGGCCCACCTCGTGGCCCTGGGCCTTGAGGAAGGTGAACACCATCCCGCCACCGATCAGCAGCCGGTCGGCCTTGCCGAGCAGGTTGTCGATCACGCCGAGCTTGTCGGAGACCTTGGAACCACCGAGCACGACGGCGTAGGGCCGCTCGGGGTCCTCGGTGAGCCGGCGCAGCACGTCGATCTCGGCGGCCACCAGGTCGCCCATGGCGTGCGGCAGCCGCTGGGCGACGTCGTACACCGAGGCCTGCTTGCGGTGCACGACCCCGAACCCGTCGCTGACGAAGACGTCGGCGAGCGCGGCGAGCTGGTCGGCGAACGCCGCCCGCTCCGCGTCGTCCTTGCTGGTCTCGCCGGCGTTGAACCGGACGTTCTCCAGCACCGCCACCTGACCGTCCTCGAGCGCGTCGACCGTGGCCCGGGCGCTGTCCCCGACGGTGTCGGTGGCGAACGCCACCTCCTGCCCGAGCAGCTCGCCCAGCCGGTAGGCCACCGGCGCGAGGGAGTACTTCGGGTCCGGCGAGCCCTTGGGCCTGCCCAGGTGCGCGGTCACCACGACCCGCGCACCCTTCGCGACCAGCTTGGAGATGGTCGGGACGCTCGCCCGGATCCGCCCGTCGTCAGTGATCACGTCGCCGTCGAGGGGCACGTTGAGGTCCGAGCGGACCAGGACCCGCTTGCCGCGGAGGTCACCGAGGTCGTCGATGCGGCCCATCGGGTCAGAGGCTCTCGCCGACGTGACCGACCAGGTCGACCAGGCGGCAGGAGTAGCCCCACTCGTTGTCGTACCAGCCGAGCACCTTGACCTGGTTGCCGAACACCTTGGTCAGCGGCGCGTCGAAGATGCACGAGCTGGGGTCGGTGACGATGTCGGAGGAGACGATCGGGTCCTCGGAGTACTTCAGGTAGCCCTTGAGCGGGCCCTCCTCCGCGGCCTTCTTCACCGCGGCGTTGACCTCCTCGACGGTGACCTCGCGGCTGACCTCGATGGTGAGGTCGGTGGCGGAGCCGGTCGGGGTCGGCACGCGCATGGCGTAGCCGTCGAGCTTGCCCTTGAGCTCGGGGAGCACCAGGCCGATCGCCTTCGCGGCGCCGGTGGAGGTCGGCACCATGTTCAGGGCGGCGGCCCGGGCCCGGCGCAGGTCCTTGTGCGGACCGTCCTGGAGGTTCTGGTCGGCGGTGTAGGCGTGGATGGTCGTCATCAGGCCCTTGACGATGCCGAACTCGTCGTTGAGAGCCTTGGCCATGGGAGCCAGGCAGTTCGTCGTGCAGGAGGCGTTGGAGATCACGTGGTGCGACGCGGGGTCGTAGTCGGTGTGGTTCACACCCATGACCACGGTGACGTCCTCGTTCTTCGCCGGGGCGGAGATGATCACCTTCTTGGCGCCGGCGTCGATGTGGGCCTTCGCCTTGGTGGCGTCGGTGAACAGGCCGGTGGACTCGATGACGACGTCCGCACCGAGGTCCTTCCAGGGGAGGTTCGCCGGGTCGCGCTCGGACAGGGCGGCGAAGGACTTGCCCCCGACGGTGATCGAGTCGCCCGAGGCGACGACGTCCTGGTCGAGCCGGCCGAGGATCGAGTCGTACTTCAGCAGGTGCGCGAGCGTCTTGTTGTCGGTCAGGTCGTTCACGCCGACGATCTCGATGTCGGCACCCTGAGCCAGGACGGCGCGGAAGAAGTTGCGGCCGATGCGGCCGAAGCCGTTGATGCCTACGCGAACAGTCACGGAAAAGACTCCCCTTAGTCAGCAGTCGAAATGGTGGGCAGCCCCGGTCGGGGGCGTCCTCACATCCGACCCTACCGTCTGCTCAGGGGCGCCAGCACAGGTCGTCCGGCCTACCTTCCGGTAACCGAAAGTCCTGGAATGTCAGGACTGCTCCGAGAGCATGTCGGGGGTCAGACTGGCCTCGGTGTCGGGTATGCCGAGCTCCTGCGCGCGCTTGTCCGCCATCGCCAGCAGCCGCCGGATCCGGCCTGCGATCGCGTCCTTGGTCAGCGGCGGCTGGTGCAGCTGGCCGAGCTCCTCGAGCGAGGCCTGCTTGTGCTGCAGGCGGAGGTCGCCGGCCATCTTCAGGTGGTCGGGGACCTCGTCGGCGAGGATCTCCAGGGCCCGCTCGACCCGGGCACCCGCCGCGACCGCGGCACGCGCCGAGCGGCGCAGGTTGGCGTCGTCGAAGTTCGCCAGCCGGTTCGCGGTGGCCCGCACCTCGCGGCGCATCCGCCGCTCCTCCCAGGCCATCAGCGACTCGTGCGCGCCGAGCCGGGTGAGCAGCTCGCCGATTGCGTCTCCGTCACGGATCACGACACGGTCCACGCCACGGACCTCCCGCGCCTTCGCGGAGATGCCCAGCCGGCGTGCCGCACCGACCAGGGCGAGCGCAGCCTCGGGCCCGGGGCAGGTCACCTCGAGGGCGGAGGAGCGGCCCGGCTCCGTCAGCGAGCCGTGGGCCAGGAAGGCACCCCGCCAGGCGGCGACGGCGTCGCAGCTGGCGCCGGAGACGACCTGCGGCGGGAGTCCCCGCACCGGGCGACCGCGTCCGTCGAGCAGACCGGTCTGACGTGCCAGGGCCTCCCCCTCGCGGACCACGCGGACGACGTACCGGCTCCCCTTGCGGATGCCGTTGCCGGAGACCATCACCACGTCGGAGGTGTGACCGTAGATCTCGGCGATGTCCTTGCGCAGCCGACGGGCGGCCGCGCCGGTGTCGAGCTCGGCCTCGACCACGATCCGGCCGCTGACGATGTGCAGCCCACCGGCGAAGCGGAGCATCGAGGAGACCTCGGCCTTGCGGCAGCACGACTTGGTCACCGGGGTGCTGGCCAGCTCTGCCTTGACCTGTGCCGTCATCGCCATGCGTCCGATCCTGTCACTTCTCGCTCCCGTGCACGAATGCCGCATCCCGGGCTGCTGGACGCCGACACCCTATGCCTCGCCCAGGAAGGACGCATAGGCATTGGCCAACTTCACCGGGTCGTGACGCGGCGTGCCGTCGTCGGCGGCGACGTCGGCGACCACCAGCTCGGCACCGAACGACGCGGCGGCCGCCCGCAGTCCGGCCAGGTCGGTGACCACCTGCCGGTCGGCGAGGACCACGTCGAGCTTGAGCTCCGGGGCGTAGGCGGCGAGCACCTCCAGGTGCGCCTCCGCGGAGTACCCCTCGGTCTCGCCGCGCTGCGGCGCGAGGTTCAGCACGACCGCGCGCCGCGCCGATGCAGTGACCACGGCTCGGCGCAGGTCGGGGACCAGCAGGTGCGGGATCACGCTGGTGTACCAGGACCCCGGGCCGAGCACGACCCAGTCCGCCTCGGCCACGGCCTCGAGCGCCTCGCGGCACGCCGGCGGGTTGGCCGGGGTGAGATCGACCGAGATCACCTGGCCGGCCGTGGAGGCCACCTCGACCTGGCCGTGGATCGTGCCGAGCTCGTCCGGGTGAGCAGGATCGGCACCGCGGACGGTCGCGGTGATGTCGATCGGCGCCACCGACATCGGGAGGACGGTGCCCTGCGCCCCGAGGAGGCGAGCCACCCACGCCAGCCCGGTCACGTGGTCGCCGAGCAGCTCCCACAACGCGACGATCAGCAGGTTGCCGACCGCATGCTCGTCCATCGGCCCGGTGCTGTCGAACCGGTGCTGGAGCACTCGGGCCCAGGTGCGGCCCCAGTCGTCGTCCCCGCAGAGTGCGGCCAGTGCCTGCCGCAGGTCCCCGGGCGGTAGCACGCCGAACTCCTCGCGCAACCGTCCGGAGGACCCGCCGTTGTCGGCCACGGTGACGATCGCGGTGACGTGCTCGACCACGCGCCGCAAGGCGGACAGTGACGCCGACAACCCGTGCCCGCCCCCGAGCGCGACCACCTTGAGGGGCGCGGGGGCAGGCAGGGTCAGGTCACTCCCGTCCCAGGTCACGATGCATCGGCCGTGCGTCGAGGCCGCGCTCACGCAGCCGGGCAGCGATCTCCTCGGTCATCGCGACGCTGCGGTGCTTGCCGCCGGTGCACCCCACCGCGATCGTCATGAACCGCTTCCCCTCGCGGAGGTACCCCTCCGCGACGGTCTCGACCAGGCCGACGTACTTCTCGAGGAAGTCCTTGGCCTCCGGCCGCTCCTTGACGTAGGCAGCGACCTCGGCGTCGCGCCCGGACAGCGGCCGGAGCTCGGGGACCCAGTGCGGGTTGGGCAGGAACCGCATGTCGGCGACGAGGTCCGCGTCGACCGGGATGCCGTACTTGAAGCCGAAGCTCACCACGGTCGCCTTGAGCGACATGGTGTGCTCGGTGCCGAATGCCTCGGCAACCTTGTCCGTGAGCTGGTGCACGTTGAGGTTCGTCGTGTCGATCACCACGTCGGCGTCACCGCGCAGCGCCGCGATCACCTGACGCTCCCGCTGCAGCCCGTCGAGCAGGCGGCCGCCCTCCTGGAGCGGGTGCGGCCGGCGAGCAGCCTCCTGGCGGCGGACCAGCACCTCGTCGGTCGCCTCGAGGAACAACAGCGTCGTGCGGCGCCCTGTCCGGCCCTGGGCGAGGACCTCTCGCAGCGAGCCGAAGAACGAGCCGGAGCGGACGTCGACGACCACCGCGATCGGCTGCCGCTCGCCCTGCGACTCGTCGACGAGGCGGACCACGTCGGGCACGAGCTGGGGCGGCAGGTTGTCGACCACGAAGTAGCCGAGATCCTCGAGCTCCTTGGCCGCGGTGCTCCGGCCGGCGCCGGTCATGCCGGTCACCACGACCAGCTCACCCCGCTCCGCGGGTTCCGCCGTCATGTGGCCTCCTCGCCTGTGTCGTGCTCCGGGGAGACCCCGGCGTCGTCCTCGGTGATGATCTCACCGGTGGCGGTGTTCACCGACACCGTGGGCCTGCGCTCCTCCGTCCCGAGCGCTGCCACCACCGCCTCGGCAGTCCGGTTGCCGAAGCCGGGAAGCGCGGCGATCTCGTCGACCGAGGCCGCGCGCAGCTTCTTCAGCGACCCGAAGTGCCGCAGCAGCGTCTTGCGGCGCACCTCGCCGAGGCCGGGGACCCCGTCGAGAGTGCTCTCGACCATGCTCTTGGACCGCCGGGACCGGTGGTGGGTGATCGCGAACCGGTGCGCCTCGTCACGGATCCGCTGCAGCAGGTAGAGGCCTTCGCTGGTCCGCGGCAGGATCACCGGGTCCTCCTGGTTCGGCAACCAGACCTCCTCCAGCCGCTTGGCGAGGCCGCAGACCGGCACGTCGTCGATGCCGAGCTCGTCCAGGGCGCGCTGGGCGGCCGCGACCTGAGGTGGGCCGCCGTCGACGACCACCAGGCCGGGGACGTAGGCGAACCTGCGGGGTCGACCGGTGTCGGGGTCGACCAGCAACGGGCCGTCCTCTCCCCCGCCGTCGCCGAGCTCGGGCTCCTGGGCCCGGTCGTCGAGCAGCCGGCGGAACCGACGGGTGATCACCTCGTGCATCGAGGCGACGTCGTTCTGCCCCTCGACACCACGGATCACGAACCGGCGGTACTCGCTCTTGCGGGCGAGGCCGTCCTCGAACACCACCATCGAGGCGACCACCTCGGTGCCCTGGAGGTTCGAGACGTCGTAGCACTCGATGCGCAACGGCGCCTCGGGCAGCTCGAGGGCGACCTGGATCTCCTCCAGCGCCCGGCTGCGCGTGGTGAGGTCGCTGGCCCGCTTGGTCTTGTGCAGCGCCAGTGCCTGCTTGGCGTTGCGGGCGACGGTCTCCTGCAGCGCCTTCTTGTCCCCGCGCTGCGGCACCCGCACGGCCACCCTGGCCCCGCGCAGGTCGGTCAGCCACTGCTCCAGGGCGTCGACGTCGTCGGGCAGCGCCGGGACGAGGACCTCGCGTGGAATCGCGTCGCCGGCCTCACCGTCGTACAGCTGGAGCAGGAACCGCTCCACGAGCTCACCGGTGTCGACGTCCTCGGTCTTGTCCGCGACCCAGCCGCGCTGGCCGCGGATCCGCCCGCCGCGGACGTAGAAGATCTGCACGGCGACCTCGAGCGGGTCGTCGGCAAAGGCGACCACGTCGGCGTCGGTGCCGTCCCCGAGCACCACCTGCTGCTTCTCCATCGCCCGCCGGAGGGCGCCGATGTCGTCGCGCAGGCGTGCGGCCCGCTCGAAGTCCATCTCGTCCGAGGCGGCGTACATCTCCTTCTCGAGCCGCTTCACGAACCCGGTGGTGTTGCCCGACATGAAGTCGACGAAGTCCTCGACGATCCGCCGGTGCTCCTCCGCGGTCACGTCACCCACGCACGGGGCGGCGCACTTGTCGATGTAGCCGAGCAGGCAGGGTCGTCCGATCTGCTGGGAGCGCTTGAAGACGCCGTTGGAGCACGAGCGCATCGGGAACACCCGCAGCAGCAGGTCGACGGTCTCGCGGATCGCCCACGCGTGGGAGTACGGGCCGAAGTAGCGCACGCCCTTCTTCTTCGCCCCGCGGCCCACCATGACGCGGGGGAACTCCTCGTTGAGGGTCACCGCCAGCCAGGGGTAGGACTTGTCGTCGCGGTACTTGACGTTGAAGCGCGGGTCGAACTCCTTGATCCAGGAGTACTCCAGCTGCAGTGCCTCGACCTCGGTGTTGACCACCGTCCACTCGACCGAGGCCGCGCTGGTGACCATCGTGGCCGTGCGCGGGTGAAGGTTCGCCAGGTCCTGGAAGTACGACGAGAGCCGCGCCCGGAGGTTCTTGGCCTTGCCGACGTAGACGACGCGGCGGTTGCTGTCGCGGAAGCGGTAGACCCCCGGTGAGGTGGGGATGGACCCCGGGGCGGGGCGGTAGGTCGACGGGTCTGCCACGCGTCAAACCCTACGTCGCGCCTGGGACAGTCAGCTCACCCGCAGCGAGTCGCCCTCGACGCTGACCGTCTTGCGCTCCAGGGGCTCCGTCGCCGGCCCGGACACCACCGAGCCGTCCTCCACCGAGAACTTGCTGCCGTGACAGTTGCAGTTGATCGTGCCGTTGCTGATCTCCTGGACCGGGCAGCCCTGGTGGGTGCACACGGCGCTGAACGCCTCGAACTCTCCCTCGGCCGGCTGGGTCACCACCACCATCGCGGCGGCGAGGATGGTGCCCCCGCCGACCGGCACGTCGGCCGTCGCGACGGTGGTCCCCTCCTGCTCGGCGGGGCTCTGGGTGGAGTCCGGCGGCGGTGTGGACGCGTCGCCGGCGCTCGGGGACCCCGACGGGCTCGCAGACCCGGTGGGCTCGTCGTCGGCGCCGCAGGCGGCCAGCACCGGCACCGCTACGCCGGTCAGCGCAGCGCCGCGCAGAAGCACCCGCCGGCTCAGCTCCCGACCGTTGTCACCCATCGCGCCCTCCGGTGCTCGATTTCGTTGAAGATGAGACTACCTTCGCCCACGCCGAGCCGACAGGCCCGATCTCAGCCCGCGGTGCGGGTCTTCGCCGGGGTCGTGGACTTCTTCGATGTCGGCTTCGCGGACGTGGACCGCCGGACCGAGGCGCGGGCGGTGTTCGAGGTCTCTGACCTCGACGAGCTCTTCGCGGCAGCGGTCTTCGGCGCAGCGGTCTTCGTCGCCGCAGACTTCTTCGCCGCAGCTTTCTTCGCCGCGGCCTTCTTGGCGGGGCGCTTCGCCGGGGCGGCGGCGACCATGGCGGCGCGACCGTCGAGCAGCGGCTTGAGGAACTGGCCGGTGTAGCTGTCCGGGTGTGCGGCCACCTCCTCGGGAGTCCCCTCGGCGACCACCATGCCGCCCCCGCTGCCGCCCTCCGGGCCCATGTCGATCAGCCAGTCGGCGGTCTTGATCACGTCGAGGTTGTGCTCGATCACGAGCACCGTGTTGCCCTGGTCCACGAGCCGCCCCAGGACCAGCAGCAGCTTGCGGATGTCCTCGAAGTGCAGACCGGTGGTCGGCTCGTCGAGCACGTAGACGGTCCGTCCGGTGGACCGCTTCTGCAGCTCGGCGGCGAGCTTCACCCGCTGCGCCTCGCCACCGGACAGCGTCGTGGCCGGCTGGCCGAGACGGACGTAGCCGAGGCCGACCTCGACGAGCGTGCGCATGTAGCGCGAGATGGCCGGGATCGCCTCGAAGAAGTCGACCGCCTCCTCGATCGGCATGTCGAGGACCTCGGCGATGGTCTTGCCCTTGTAGTGCACCTCGAGCGTCTCGCGGTTGTAGCGGGCGCCGTGGCAGACCTCGCACGGCACGTAGACGTCGGGCAGGAAGTTCATCTCGATCTTGATCGTGCCGTCGCCGGAGCACGCCTCGCAGCGGCCCCCCTTGACGTTGAACGAGAACCTGCCCTGCAGGTAGCCGCGCATCTTCGCCTCGGGGGTGGAGGCGAACAGCTTGCGGATGTGGTCGAAGACCCCGGTGTACGTCGCCGGGTTGGACCGCGGCGTCCGGCCGATCGGCGACTGGTCGACGTGGATCACCTTGTCGACGTGGTCGAGGCCTTCGATCCGCTTGTGGCGACCGGGCACCGTTCGAGCGTTGTAGATCTGCTTGGCCAGCGAGGTGTAGAGGATGTCGTTGACGAGCGTCGACTTGCCCGAGCCCGAGACCCCGGTCACCGCGACGAACATGCCGAGCGGGAACTCGACGTCGACGTCGCGAAGGTTGTGCTCCTTCGCGCCGACCACCTTCAGTGACCGGCCCGGTGTGCGGGGACGGCGGAGCTCCGGGACCGGGATCTCCTTGCGGCCCGAGAGGTACTTGCCGGTCTCCGAGTCCGGCGAGCTCAGCAGCTCCTCGACGCTGCCGGACACCACGACCTGGCCGCCGTGCTCACCGGCACCGGGGCCGATGTCGACCACCCAGTCGGCGGTGCGGATCGTGTCCTCGTCGTGCTCGACCACGATCAGGGTGTTGCCGAGGTCGCGCAGCCGCACGAGGGTCTCGATCAGCCGGTGGTTGTCGCGCTGGTGCAGACCGATGGATGGCTCGTCGAGCACGTAGAGCACCCCGACGAGCCCGGCGCCGATCTGCGTCGCGAGCCGGATCCGCTGCGCCTCGCCTCCCGACAGCGAGCCCGACGGGCGGTCCAGCGACAGGTAGTCCAGACCGACGGCGAGCAGGAAGTTCAGCCGCTCCTGGATCTCCTTGACCACCTGCTCGGCGATCTGGCGCTCGCGAGCAGTCAGCTCCAGACCGCGCAGGAACTCGGCGGCCTCGTTGATCGGCATCGCGGTGACCTCCGCGATGTTCTTGCCACCCACGGTGACCGCGACCGAGACCGGCTTGAGCCGGCTGCCCTGGCACGTCGGGCACGGGACCTCGCGCATGAAGCCCTCGAAGCGCTCGCGGCTGGTGTCGGACTCCGCCTCGCGGTGCCGGCGCTCGATGTAGGGCCGGACGCCCTCGAAGGAGGTGTAGTACGAGCGCTCGCGGCCGTAACGGTTGCGGTGGCGCACGTGGACCTTGGTGGGGTGGCCGTCGAGGATGGCCTTGCGCGCCTTGGCCGGGATCTGCTCCCACGGCGTGTTGAGGTCGAAGCCGAGCTCCTCGCCCAGCGCGCCCAGGATCCGGGTGAAGTAGTCGAAGACGTGCGCGCCCGACCAGGGCCCGATCGCGCCCTCCCCCAACGTCGCCGACGGGTCGGAGATCACGAGCTCGGGGTCGACCTCCATCCGGGTCCCCAGGCCGTGGCACTCCGGGCATGCGCCGTAGGGCGAGTTGAAGGAGAACGACCGCGGCTCCAGCTCCTCGAACGAGAGGTCGTCGTACAGGCAGGCCAGGTGCTCGGAGAAGGTCCGCTCCCTGACGATGCCGCGCTCGTGATCCTCTTCCTCGACATCGACGAAGTCGAGGGTCACCAGACCCGAGGACAGACCGAGGGCGGTCTCGACGGAGTCGGTGAGCCGGCGCTTGGCCGACTCCTTGACCGCGAGCCTGTCCACGACGACCTCGATCGTGTGCTTCTTCTGCTTGTCGAGCTTCGGAGGGTCGGTCAGCAGGTGGGTCTCGCCGTTGACGCGGACCCGGGAGAAGCCCTGCGTCTGCAGCTGGCGGAACAGCTCGACGTACTCCCCCTTGCGTCCACGGATCACCGGGGCGAGGACCTGGAACCGGCTGCCCTCCTCGAGCTCGAGGACCCGGTCGACGATCTGCTGCGGGGTCTGCCTGGAGATCGGGCGGCCGCACTTGGGGCAGTGCGGGCGTCCCGCCCGGGAGTACAGCAGCCGGAGGTAGTCGTAGACCTCGGTGATCGTGCCGACGGTCGAGCGAGGGTTCTTCGAGGTCGACTTCTGGTCGATCGACACCGCCGGCGAGAGACCCTCGATGAAGTCGACGTCGGGCTTGTCCATCTGACCGAGGAACTGCCGGGCGTACGCCGACAGCGACTCGACGTAGCGGCGCTGACCCTCGGCGAAGATCGTGTCGAACGCGAGGCTGGACTTCCCGGAGCCGGAGAGCCCGGTGAAGACGATGAGCGCGTCGCGCGGCAGGTCGAGGGAGACGTCCTTGAGGTTGTGCTCCCGGGCACCGCGGATGATCAGCTGGTCGGCCACAGAGTTCCTCTGAGAAGAGTGCGAGACGGCCCGGGGTCCTCCGAGGCCGATGTTCGAACAAGTGTTCGCACATCATATCGGCTGACACAAGCCGACACCCCGCAGGATGATGGGGTCATGGACACCAGCACGGGTACCCGGTCGATCGCCATCCCCAACCTCGTCGAGATGGTGGTGGCGAGCACACGACTCCTCGGCGCGCTCAGCGACCTCACCGACGAGGACGTCCGAGCCGCCTCACTGCTCCCGGGCTGGTCCCGCGGTCACGTGGTCACCCACCTGGCGCGCAACGCGGATGCGTTCTGCAACCTGCTGCACTGGGCCGAGACCGGCGAGCCGCACTACATGTACCCCTCGCGGGAGCAGCGCGACGCCGACATCGAGGCCGGCGCCGGACGATCCGCGCACGACCTGCGGGTCGACGCCTCCGCCGCCTGTGGCCGGCTGATCCAGGCGATCAACGAGCTCGACGTACGGCACGAGGACAACCTGGTCGCCCAGGCCCCGGGGCGGCCGACGTTCCCGGCACGCGACATCCCCACCCGCCGGCTGATCGAGGTCCAGGTGCACCACGCCGACCTCGGGATCGGCTACACCAACGACGACTGGGACAACGCCTTCTGCGAGCTGCTGCTCGACCGGGTCGCCCACGACCGGACCGACGGCCCGTCGATGCTGCTGCGGGCCACCGACACCGGTCGCGAGTGGAAGTACGGCGTCGAGGGCCCCGGTCCGGTGGTCTCCGGCCCGGCCTGCGACCTCGCCTGGTGGGCCATGGCCCGCGGCGACGGCGAGGGACTGACGTCGGACACCGAGCTTCCCGCGCTCTCGAAGTGGCGGTGACCGGCCGATGACCTACCACGGCAAGGTCCGTCCGGGCGGGCCCGCGGACACCCGCGAGCTGGCCAACCTGATCATCAACAAGCTCGCTGTCGACGAGCAGATGTCCAACAACGTCTACCTCCTGCGCTGCCGCGCCACCGACGAGCAGCTCTTGATCGACGCGGCCGACGACGCCGAGGCGATCCTGAGGCTGGTGGGCCCCGACGGCCTGGCCACGGTGGTCACGACCCACCGGCACTGGGATCACCACCGTGCGCTCGCCGAGGTCGTCACGGCGACCGGCGCGGAGACGGTGGCCGGCGAGGACGACGCCGCGGAGCTGCCGGTGAAGGTCGCCCGGCCGGTCTCCGACGGTGACATCGTCACGGTGGGCGAGTGCGAGCTGTCGGTGATCCACCTGCGCGGCCACACGCCCGGCTCCATCGCGCTGCTGTACGACGATCCCGCCGGCACGCCGCACCTGTTCACCGGCGACTCGCTGTTCCCCGGCGGCGTCGGCAAGACCTGGTCGACCGAGGACTTCGCCACCCTGATCGGCGACGTGCAGACGAAGATCTTCGACCGGCTGCCCGACGAGACGTGGTTCTACCCCGGCCACGGAGACGACTCCACGCTCGGCGCGGAGCGGCCGCACCTCGAGGAGTGGCGGGCGCGCGGCTGGTAGTCGATTCGGGCAATACCGGAACGCATGGGGCGGATGGGACTACGGTTCAGCCATGGGGAAGCTGTCGACGCTGGCACTCACCGCACTCGTGGCGGTGGTCTTCGGCTTCCTGGGGGCGGTCACCGCGACGACCCTGCTCGCGGACGACCTTCGCGGCGCCCAGGGCGCCACGGGACTGCCCGGTCCGCCCGGCGAGGACGGGGAGGACGGCGTGGACGGCGCGCCGGGACCGCCCGGACCGCAGGGCAGGCCCGGCAAGGCCGCCGAGAACCAGCCCGTGGACCTCGGCGTGGCCGACTGCGCCGGACAGAGCGTCGAGGTGGTCACCGACGCCCGGATGGTCGGCCGTCGGGTCGTCGTGGAGCGTCAGGAGATCTGCGTCACGGCCACACCGTGACCGCCCGCGCGCACCCGGCTCACTCGTAGCTGACCCGCACCGTGTCGGTCACCGGCAGGGACTGGCAGGCAAGCCGGATCCCGTCCGCGAGGTCGTCCTCGTCGAGGACCTCGTTGTGCATCATCGCCACCTCGCCCTCCACGATCCGGCACGCGCAGGCGCTGCAGTTGCCCTCCCGACACGAGAACGGCGCCGGGATCCCCTTGCGCAGCAGGTGGTCGAGCAGCGGCTTGTCGGCCGGCCAGTCGTCGAACTCGAACGACTGCCCGTCGAGCTCGCCGATCACGGTGGCCGGTGCGGTGCGGCCGCCAGGCGTCGTGTCGTCCTCGGCGGCGTCGACGGCGTCGACGGCGTCGACGTCCTCGACCTCGTCACCGAACGGGTTGCCGCCCAGGGAGACGAACTTCTCCTGGTGGCGTCGTTCGCGGGGGAAGCCGAGGTCCTTCAACGCCTGCGTCACCCCGCTCATGAACGGTCCGGGGCCGCACACGAATGCGTCGTAGGAGGCGAAGTGCGCCGCGAAGGTCTTCATGTGCTCCGCGGTCGGCAACCCCTGGACGCTCTCCAGCCAGTGCACCACGACGAACCGGTCGGGGTGCTTGTGCGCAAGCTCGGTCAGCTCGCGGGCGAAGATCACCGACTGCTCGTCGCGGTTGGCGTACAGCAGCACCACCTGTCCCGACCCCTGGGCCAGCGCCGACTTCGCGATCGAGATCACCGGGGTGATCCCGCTTCCCCCGGCGAAGAGGAGCAGGTCGGCGTCGAGGTCGGCGGGGCTGAAGATCCCGCTCGGCGGCAGGACCTTCAGCTCATCGCCCTGCGTGACGTTGTCGCAGATCCAGTTGGACCCGTATCCCTCGACGGTCCGCTTGACCGTGATCTTCAGCAGGTCGCTCTCGTGCGGGGCGCTCGACAGCGAGTAGCAGCGGGCCACCGTGCCGGTCCGGTCGCTGGGCACGGCGACGGTGAGGAACTGCCCGGGCCGGTACCTGAACACGTCGGCGTCCGGGACCTCGAGCACCACCGAGTGCGCGTCGTCGGTCTCGGGGATCACCTCGACCACGCGCGCGGTGTAGGACTCAGCCACGACCTGCCTCCGTCTCGGCGCCGTTCACGGCAACCCGCGTGTCGACGTACGCCACCTCGTCGGTGCCGCCACTGACCCGCAGCCGCCCGTCCCGCACCGCCGTGTCGATGCTGGCCTTGAGGCGGGAGCACGACTCGTGGACCAGCCTGCGGCCTGCCTCGGCGTCCTTGCGCGCGAACTCGGCACAGTTCGCCTGCGCCTCGGCGGTCCACTGGATGCTGGTCTGGAACTCGCTGCTCTTCTTGACCCGCACCCGCGCGAGGCAGTCGAGGCAGCTCACCTCCTGGAGGCTGGCATCGAGGTAGAGGCGCTGGTCGGCCAGTGTCTCCGGGCTCAACGGGGTGAACGACACCATCGGTCAGACACCGGTCGCCATCTGGGGGCCGGACGGGTTCTCGGCGAGCCGGTCGTCCTCGGCCTTGCGACGCTCGAGGTTCTCGCGGACCTCTCGCTCCCAGTTCTCGTTGGCGTGCGTGGTGTCCACCTCGAACTCGAAGCGCTGCGTCATCTCCTCGGTGACGTCGGCGGCGTCGACGTAGAACTGCTCGTACCAGCGGCGCAGCTGGTAGACCGGCCCGTCCTCCTCACAGAGCAAGGGGTTCTGGATCGTGGTCTTGTTGCGCCAGATCTCCACGTCCTGCATGAAGCCCTCGCCGAACATGTCGGCGTACTTCTTGGCGATCTTGTTCGCGGTGTCGTCGTCGAGGCCCTCGAGCTTCTTGACGATCAGCCCGTACTGCAGCACGAACGAGTTCGCGGAGACCGGGTAGTGGCAGTTGATCAGGATGACGTCGACCTCGATCCCCTTGTAGCTGGTGGTGAGCGGGTTGATCATGTACGACGGCCCGTAGTACGACGCCTCCGACGTGAGCAGCATGTCGTCGCCGGCGTAGCCACCGCCGGACATGTCCGGGCGGCCGCGAGAGTTCATGTACTGCGTGGCGATGTGCCCCTCGAAGACGTTCTTGAAGTACGTCGGGAAGGCGTAGTGGATGTAGAAGAAGTGCGCCATGTCCACGACGTTGTCGATGATCTCGCGGCAGTTGGCGTTCTCGATGAACAGCGTGTTCCAGGTCCAGTCGGTCCACTCGTCGGAGAACGCGGCGTCGATCTTGGGGATCACCACGTCCGGCGGGGGCGGGTTGCCCTCGGGGTCGTTGTAGACGAACAGCTGCTTGTTCTCCTCCATGGCCAGCCAGGTCCGGGTGCGGGCACGCAGCGGGATCCGCTTGGCGTACGGGATCGCCTTGCACTTGCCGTCGCCGCCCCAGCGCCAGTCGTGGAAGGGACAGGCCACCTCGTCACCCTTGATGCTGCCCTGGGTCAGGTCGCCGCCCATGTGTCGGCAGTAGCCGTCGAGCACCTTGAGCTCGCCCTTGGAGTCGGCCCACACCACGAGCTTGGTGCCGAACGCCTCGACCGCGTGCGGCTTGCCGTCGCGGAAGGTGTCCGCGAGCCCGAGGCAGTGCCAGCCTCGCGCGAACCGGGTCGGCGGAGCGCCGGCGTCGATGTCGCGCGCGTGCTCCGGTGCGTTGACCGCGTTCATTCGCATCCTCCAGGTGAGGTCTCGACCAGTTCCACGACAATACTGGAACAGGTTACAGTTTTGCGCCCACGATGACCACCGTCTCGACAGGGAAACCCGCGACCGCTAACCTCAGAACTGAAACACGTTCCAGTTCTGAGGAGGCCCCATGCGGGTGGCCCTGACCCCCGAGCACGAGCGCCTGCGCGCCGAGCTCCGGTCCTACTTCAACGAGCTCGTCACCCCGGAGGTACGGGCCGCCCTCGCGGCGGCCACCGGCGAGTTCGGAGATGTCGACGCCTACAAGTCCGTGATGCGCCGGCTCGGCGACGACGGCTGGCTCGGCATCGGCTGGCCCGAGGAGTACGGCGGCCAGAACCGCTCGATGATCGAGCAGCTGCTCTTCTCCGACGAGGCCGCCATCGCCGGCGTGCCGATCCCCCACCTGACGCTCAACACCGTCGGCCCGACCATCATGCGCTTCGGCACGGACGCCCAGAAGCAGAAGTTCCTGCCCGCGATCCTCAAGGGCGACATGCACTTCTCGATCGGCTACAGCGAGCCGGGAGCCGGCACCGACCTGGCCAACCTGAAGACCCGCGCCCGCCGGGAGGGCGACGAGTTCCTGATCACCGGTCAGAAGATGTGGACCAGCCTCATCCAGTACGCCGACTACGTCTGGCTGGCCTGCCGCACCGACCCGGACCTCCCCCGCCACAAGGGCCTGTCCATCATCCTCGTGCCCACCGACGCTCCCGGGTTCTCCTACACACCCGTCCGCACGGTCGCCGGGGTGCACACCTCCGCGACGTACTACGAGGACGTCCGGGTCCCCGTCGACAACCTCGTCGGCGAGCTCAACGGCGGCTGGCCGCTGATGACCAACCAGCTCAACCACGAGCGGGTGGCCCTCACGTCGGCGGCCCCGCTCGTGCACGCCGTGGAGGAGGTCCGTCGCTGGGCGCAGGAGACCAAGCAGCCCGACGGCAGCAGGGTCGCCGACGCCGAGTGGGTCCAGGTGCTCCTGGGCCGGGCGCACGCCCGCGTCCAGGTGCTCAGCCTGATGAACTGGAAGATCGCGTCCTCGGCCGGCGAGGACCTCAGCCCGGCCGACGCATCTGCGACGAAGGTGTACGGCAGCGAGCTGGCCACCGAGGTGTACCGCTCGCTGATGGAGATCGTCGGCCCCAACGCGATCGTGCGCAGCGACTCCCCCGCCGCGGTGCTCGCCGGGAGGCTCGAGCGCTACCACCGCACGTCGCTGGTGATGACCTTCGGCGGTGGCACCAACGAGATCCAGCGCGACATCATCGGCATGGTCGGGCTCGGCCTGCCGGCCGCGAAGCGATAGGCAGGAGCGCGACACATGGACTTCACCCTCTCCCCCGAGCAGCGCGACGCCGCGGAGCTGGCGCGCACGATGCTCACCGACGCGTGCAGCCAGCCCCGGCTCCGCGAGATCGAGGCGACCGGCACGCGTCACGACGGCGAGCTCTGGCGGCGACTCGGCGGCGCAGGCCTGCTCGGGCTGCACCTGCCGGAGACCGTCGGTGGCGCCGGTCTCGGGCTACTCGAGCTGTGCAGCGTCGCGGTCGAGGTCGGTCGCGCCGTCGCCCCGCTCCCGCTCGTGGCACATGCCGTCGCCGCCGACGCGCTGGCCCGCTTCGGCAGCCCGGAGCAGGTGGCTGCATGGGTCCGCCCGGCGGCTGACGGCGAGAACGTTCTGACGCCGGCGCTCAACGAGGACCTGGCCGACGCCCCCGAGCGGCCGAGCACCGCCGCGGAGCGCACCGGCGATGGCTGGCGTGTGACGGGCACCAAGACCGTCGTACCGGCCGCCACGGTGGCCGACCTGTTCCTCGTGCCCGCCGACACCGCCGAGGGCGGGATCGTGCTGCTGGTCCGCCCGGACGACCCGGGGGTGCAGGTGCACGCCCAGCAGGTCAACGACGGCGACACGGTGGGGCGGCTCGAGCTCGCCGGTGTCGAGCTCGGCGCGGACCGGGTCCTCGGCGCACCGGGCCAGGGCAGTGACCTGACCCGGTGGCTCGATGCACGCCACACCGTCGTCCTGTGCGCCGAGCAGCTCGGGGTGGTCGAGGGAGCCCTGGCGCTCACCGCCGAGTACGCCCGCACGCGCGAGCAGTTCGGTCGCCCGATCGGCACCTTCCAGGCGGTGTCGCAGCGCCTGGCCGACGGCTACATCGACGTGCAGGGGCTGCGACTGACCATGTGGCAGGCCGCCTGGCGCCTCAGCGAGGACCTGCCGGCGGACGTCGAGGTCGCCACGGCCAAGCTGTGGGCGGCCGACACCGGCCACAAGATCGCGCACACGACCGTGCACGTCCACGGCGGGGTCGGGATCGACCTCGACGGGCCCGCCCACCGCTACTTCACGGCGGCCAAGCGGCGTGAGTTCACCTCCGGCGGGAGCACCCGGCAGGCGCTGGCGGTCGGCCGGGTGCTCGCCGCCGAACCGGTGTGACGTGAGCGCGACGGTCCAGTCGCTGCTGCGCGCCCGGGCCGGCAGCGACGCCCCGGCGTTGCTGTTCGAGGACCGCCGTTGGACCTGGCGTGAGTACGTCGAGCAGTCCTCCCGTCGGGCGGCGGCGCTGACGACGCTGCGAGACGCGAGCCGGCCGTTCCACGTCGGGTTCCTGCTGGACAACACCCCGGAGACCGCGATGGTGCTTGCCGCCGCAGGGCTGGGCGGCTTCGTCGCGGTCGGTCTCAACTCCACCCGGCGGGGCGAGGCCCTGGCCCGTGACGCCCGGCACGCGGACTGTCAGGTCGTCCTCACCGACGCCGAGCACCTGCCCCTCCTCGACGGCCTCGACGTCGCCGGCGCCCGGGTCCTCGACGTCGAGGGAGACGAGTGGTCCCGCCTGGTCGCCGCTGCCGACCCGGACGCCGCACCCGTGGCCGAGGTGGGCGCCGAGGACCTGTTCATGCTGGTGTTCACCTCCGGCACCAGCGGGGACCCCAAGGCGGTCCGGGTCACCCACCAGAAGGTGGCCCACCCGGGCGCGTACCTGACCGAGATGCTCGGACTGGGCGCCGAGGACGTCTGCTACATCGCGATGCCGATGTTCCACTCCAACGCCGTCATGGCCGGCTGGGCGCCGGCTCTGGTCTGCGGCGCGACGATGGCGCTGGCGCGGCGGTTCTCCGCGAGCCGGTTCCTCGACGACGTACGACGCTACGGGGCGACGTACATGAACTACGTCGGCAAGCCACTCGCCTACATCCTGGCCACCCCACCGCGCCCCGACGACGCCGACAACCCACTGCGGCTCGCGTTCGGCAACGAGGCGAGCGAGAAGGACATCGCCGCGTTCGCCGACCGCTTCGGATGCCGGGTCCAGGACGGCTTCGGGTCGACCGAGAACGCGGTCGTGGTCTCCCGGGTCCCGGGCACGCCACCGGGGGCCCTCGGCAGGCCGCAGGACGGGGTCAAGGTGCTCGACCCCGCCAGGGGCCTGGAGTGCCCGCCGGCCCGGTTCGGCCCTGACGGCAAGGTGCTCAACCTCGCCGAGGCCACCGGCGAGCTGGTCAACACCACCGGCGCCGGCCAGTTCGCCGGCTACTACAACGACCCTGACGCGACGGCCGAGCGGATGCGCGGCGGGATGTACTGGAGCGGTGACCTCGCCTACCGCGACGCCGAGGGCTGGGTGTACTTCGCCGGCCGGACCGGTGACTGGTTGCGGGTGGACGGGGAGAACCTCGCCACCGCGCCGATCGAGCGGATCCTGCTGCGTCACCCGGACGTGAGCCGGGTCGCGGTGTACGCCGTGCCCGACGACCTGGTCGGCGACCAGGTGATGGCTGCCCTCGTGCTTCGCGACGGTGCTCGCCTCGAGCCCGACGAGCTCACGGCGTTCCTGCAGCGCCAGGGCGACCTCGGGACGAAGATGTGGCCGCGCTACGTCCGGCTGGCAGCGGACCTTCCCGCCACGGCCACGAACAAGATCCTGAAGCGCGAGCTGGTCCGGGAAGGGCTGGACGACACCGGAGACTCCGTGTGGCAACGCGATCCGGGCGGGACGTCGTACTCGGTCCGCTGACCGTCGGCGGGAGTCAGTCCTGGCAGCAGGCGTCGGCCTCGGCCTTCGCGTCACGGGCAGCGCTCGGGTGCTCCCACACGTGCCCGATGCCGTCACAGTCAGGGCGCGAGCACGTGAGGTTGCCCTGGGGTGACGTCTTGCGGCACATCCGGGTCCTCCTCGTTCAGGGGTTGATGTCTGACGCATACCCGCCTCCGGCGGTTGCGTCCCGCTGGTCCGGACCAGCCGGTCTCGGATGTTTGGAGCTCAGATCTCCAGCACTGCAAGGACAGGACGGTGGTCGCTCGCCCGGGCGAGCAGGGCCTCGTCCACCTCCGGCGCTCCGTGGTGTACGACGGTCGCGGTCCCGCCGAGCAGCAGGGCGTCGATCCGCTTCGCCGCGTCGGCCGCCGGGAACGTCGGCCAACGCTCGTCGCCGTGGTCGACGAAACCTGCCTGCCGCAGCCGCCGCCAGCTCGGGCCACGCGGCGGCTCGTTCAGGTCACCGCCGACCAGCACCGGTCCGCGCAGCCGAGCGGCGACCTCGACCACGCGCGCGACCTCCACCGACCTGCTCTCCGGGTCGAGGCCGAGATGGCAGGCGACCACCCCGAAGAGCCTGCCCCCCACGCGCAGCTGAGCCGCGGCGATCCCCCTACGGGGCTTGAGGAGTGGCTGCGGCAGCGTGGTCGCGAACGTCGACCTCACCTGGACGCGTGGTGACACCGCGATCAGGTTCGAGCCCGCGTCCCGGCCGCCGACGACGTACCGCATCCCCCACCGCTCGGTGAGCCGGCGCACGCGGAACCGCCACAGACACGGTGCCTTCGGGCTCTCGTTGACCACGATGACGTCGGGGCGAGCCGCTCGGACCACCTGGTCGAGCAGCGGCCCGCCGCGACCACCCATCCAGATGTTGTAGGTCAGCACACGGAGGCGGGGCATCCGCCGATCCTGCTCAGGCGTCGCGGATCTTGTCCAACCGGTCGACGGCGTCCCGGAACTCCGAGAGCAGGTCCTCGACCACGTCGGCGACCGGACGCACCTGGTTCATCCGGCCGACGATCTGGCCGACCGGCATGGAGATCACGTCGGGGTCGCCGCTGGCGTTGATCCGGTTGTGCGCCTCGCTGACGAGCAGGTTCTGCAGCGGCATCGGCAGCGGCTCGGGGGCGTCCTCGGCCTGCCAGGCCTCGGTCCACTTGGTCTTGAGCAGCCGGGCGGGCTTGCCGGTGTAGATCCGGGTGCGCACCGTGTCGGTGGAGTCGGCGCGCAGGAAGGCCTCGGTCATGCCGGTGTTCGAGGAGAGGTTGGAGTACTCCTCGACGGTCAGCCAGATCGAGCCGGTCCACACGCCCTGCGCACCGAGCGCCAGCGACGCCGCCATCTGACGGCCGGAGCCGATGCCGCCGGCGCCGAGCACCGGGACGTCGGGGCCGACGGCATCGACGATCTCGGGGGTCAGCACCATGCTGGCGATCTCCCCGGTGTGCCCGCCGGCCTCGTACCCCTGCGCGACGATGATGTCCACGCCGTTGGCCACGTGGGAGAGAGCGTGCTTCGCGGCGCCGGCCAGCGCCGCCACCTTCACGCCGGCGGCGTGCGCCTGGTCGATGACGTCCTTCGGCGGCGAGCCGAGCGCGTTGGCGATCAGCACCGGCCGGTGACTCAGCGCCACCTCGACGTGGGACCGGGCGACCGAGTGCAGCCAGCCGAGAACCCCCTCGCGTCCCTCCCCCTCCGGCAGCGGCGGGACGCCGAGCTTGCGCAGCGTCTCGTCGACGAACTGGCGGTGGCCTTCGGGGATCATCGACTTCAGGTCCACCGCGGTGCCCTCGGTGGGCACCTTCATCGGCATGACGACGTCGACGCCGTACGGCTTGCCGTCGGTGTTCTCGTCCATCCAGGTGAGGGTCTTCTCGAGCTCCTCGGTGTCGTTGAAGCGGACGCAGCCGAGGACGCCCAGCCCGCCGGCCCGGCTCACCGCCGCTGCGACGTGCTCGGAGGGGGTGAAGGCGAAGATCGGGTAGTCGATCCCGAACTGGTCGCAGAGGTTGGTACGCATGGGAGCCTTTCGGTGTCGGACGGGGGCGTGGGCGTCGGCGCTCAGGACACCGAGGCCGGGGCGTTCCTGGCCTCGGTGGCGATCTCCTTGGCACGGGGGTAGTTCGCCTTGCCGGTCGCGCTGCGCGGGATCTCGTCGACGAAGGTGACCGAGCGCGGCAGCTTGTAGCCCGACAGCATCGGCCGCAGGAAGGTGCGCAGGTCCTCCAAGGTGGGCCTGACGTCCCCGCGGGGCTGCACGACGGCCGAGACGGCCTGCCCGTAGTTCTCGTCGGCGACGCCCACCACGAGCACGTCGTACACCTCCGGATGCGCCTTGAGGGCGTTCTCCACCTCTTCGGGGTAGACCTTCTCGCCGCCGGTGTTGATGCAGTTCGAACCGCGCCCGAGCAGGGTGACCTTGTTGTCGGGCTCGATCCGCGCGAAGTCGCCGGGAACGGAGTACCTGGTGCCGTCGATCTCGAGGAACGTCCGGGCCGACTTCTCCGGGTCCTTGTAGTAGCCCAACGGGACCGAGCCGGAGCGGGCGAGCCGGCCGACGGCACCCACGTTGCTCATGTCGATAACCTGGTTGCTCTCGTCGAGCACCACCGACTGCGGGCCGAGGGTGACCACGCAGCCCTCGCCCTTGATGTTGTCCTTGTCCTGCATGCCGGTGCCCTGGAACCCGGTCTCGGAGGCACCCACGGAGTCGGTGAAGATCGCGTTGGGGAAGGCCGCCATCCAGCGTTCCTTCACCGGGCGGCTGAAGATCGCGGCGCTGCTGGAGATCGCGAACAGCGAGGAGCCGTCGTACCCGCCCTGCTCGTAGGCCTCGATCAGGGGCCGGGCCATCGCGTCGCCGGTCATGAAGATCAGCTGCACGCCGTTGGCGTCGATGGCGCGCCAGACCTCGTGCGGGTCGAACTTCGGCGCCAGGATCGTCAGATGCCCGCCGAACAGGTGCATCAGCATCGCGGCCTGGGCGCCGCCGTGCATCAGCGGGCTCAGCGGGAACGTGACCATCGGGTCGCTCTCGAGTGCCTTCTTGGACTGGTCGTACTCCTCGAGCCAGTCGCCGGTGTAGAAGTCGATGCCGCCGCCGAGCACGCGCCAGAAGTCCTCGTGGCGCCACATCACGCCCTTGGGCCAGCCGGTCGTGCCGCCGGTGTAGACGATGTAGAGGTCGTCGGGGCTGCGCTCGCCGAAGTCGCGGGTGTCGCTCTGCCCGCTGAGCGCCTCCTCCCAGGTGATGCCGCCGAAGCTGCTGAGATCCGCGGCGTTGTCCGGCTCGGTGGGGTCGGGCATGGCCACGATCGTGGTCAGCCGCTCGTGGTTGGGCGCGGTGGCGGCCACCAGCGGCGCGTAGGTCCTCTCGTGCAGCAGCGCCACGATGTCGGAGTTGTCGAAGAGGTAGTTCAGCTCGCCCTCGACGTACCGGTAGTTGACGTTGATCGCGACCGCACGGATCTTGAACACCGCGAGCAGCGCGACGACGTGCTCGACGCTGTTCTTGGCGTAGATCCCGACGTGGTCGCCGGCGCCGATGCCGCGGCCGGACAGGAAGTGGGCGAGGCGGTTGGCCTCGGACTCCAGCTCCGTGTAGGTCACCTTGCGCTCGCCGACCTGGATCACCGGACGGTCCGGCACCGCGTCGACGGCGTGCTCGAAGAGATCTGCGATGTTGATAGCCACGACCGGCAGACTAGAACACGTTCTCGTTTCTGGCTAGGGTGTGACCACCGCAATCTTCGCCCGTCTCCCGGAAGGCCGCCAGAATGACCCAGCCACACTGCCTCGTCGAGCAGGAGGGGCACACCCTCGTCGTGACCATGAACCGACCGGAGGCCAAGAACGCGCTCTCCGGCGAGATGATGGACATCATGCGCGAGGCGTGGGACCGCGTGAACTCCGACGACTCGATCCGCGTGGCCATCCTCACCGGTGCCGGCGGCGCCTTCTGCGCCGGGGCGGACCTCAAGGCGATGACCAGCAGCCACCCCGGCGACTCCTTCGAGGGCGGCGGCTGGGACCTGTCGGTGATCAAGCCGCTGCTGAAGGGCTTCCGGCTCACCAAGCCGCTGATCGCCGCGGTCGAGGGCCCGGCGATCGCCGGCGGCACCGAGATCCTGCAGGCCACCGACATCCGGGTGGCCGGCGAGAGCGCCCGGTTCGGCGTCTCCGAGCCGCGCTGGGGCCTCTACCCGCTCGGCGGCTCCGCGGTCCGGCTCCCCCGCCAGATCCCCTACACCGTGGCCGTCGACCTGCTCCTGACCGGCCGCCACATCAAGGCTCCCGAGGCCAAGGAGATCGGCCTGATCGGCCACGTGGTCCCCGACGGCACCGCCTTGGACAAAGCCCGCGAGATCGCGGACCTGATCGCTGCCAACGGCCCCCTGGCGGTGCAGGCGATCCTGCGCACGATCCGCGACACCGAGGGGATGCACGAGGAGGACGCGTTCAAGGTCGATGCCAAGATCGGCGCCCCGGTGTTCTCCAGCAATGACGCCAAGGAGGGCCCGCGGGCCTTCGCCGAGAAGCGCACCCCGAGCTTCACCGGCACCTGATCCTGGGGCGCCCCCGCCAGTGCCGGTTTCCCATGGTGGCTTGGGAAACCGGCACTTTGCACGGTGCACAACACGTACCAGGCGGCGGATTCCCACGTTCACATGGGGTTCCGCCGCCAGGCCGAAGCGGGTCAGACTCGGCGGGCGTGGCCCTCCCAGAACTGGGCGCGCAGGGCCTTCTTGTCGAGCTTGCCGAGCGCGGTGAGCGGCAGCGACGGGGCGACCACGACCTGCTTCGGCGCCTGGACGCTGCCCTTGCGCTCCTTGACGCGCTCCTTGATCTCGGCGGTCAGGGCGGCGACGGAGTCCTCGTCGTCCGGCGTCCCCGGCCGGAGTACGACGATCGCGGTCACCGCCTCGCCCCACTTCTCGTCCGGCACGCCGATGACCCCCACCTGGGCGACAGCCGGGTGCTCGGCGATCACGTCCTCGACCTCGCGCGGGAACACGTTGAAGCCACCGGTGACGATCATGTCCTTGGTGCGGTCAACGATGTACCAGAACCCGTCCTCGTCGGCACGCGCGACGTCGCCGGTGCGCAGCCAGCCGTCACGGAAGGTGGCGGCGGTCGCCTCGGGCAGCTGCCAGTAGCCGTCGGCCAGCACGGGCCCGGCGACACAGATCTCCCCGGGTTCTCCGGGCGCCACCGGCCGGTCGTCAGGACCGAGCAGTGCGGTGCGCAGGAAGGCACTGGGCCGGCCGCAGCTGGCCAGCCGCTCCGGGCGGGACAGGTCGTGGTCCCGCTTGGACAGGTAGGAGATCACCATCGGGCACTCGGACTGGCCGTAGTACTGCGCGAACACCGGCCCCCACTTCTCGATCGCCTCGGCCAGGCGCACCGGGTTGATCGCCGAGGCGCCGTAGTAGACCGTCTCCAGGCTGCTGAGGTCGGCGGTGTCGGCGTCGGGGTGGTCGAGCAGCGCGTAGATCATGCTCGGCACGAGCATGGTCGCGGTGATCCGGTGCTCCTCGATCGCGCGCAGCACCTCGCCGGGCTCGAACCGGGGCAGCACGACCATCGACCCACCGGCCATCAGGGTCGGCACGAAGAACGCCGCGCCGGCGTGGCTCAGCGGGGTGCACATGAGGAACCTGGGCGCCTCGGGCCACTCCCACTCCGCGAGCTGGACCTGGGTCATCGCCGCCATCGAGCTCGCCGTGCCGACCACGCCCTTGGGCTTGCCGGTGGTGCCACCGGTGTAGGTGACGCTGACGACCGCGTCCGGGTCGAGCTCGGTGACCTCGAGCGGCCGGGGCGTGTGCTTGCCGGCCAGCGCGATCAGGTCCTGCCCGATCTCGGCCTCGCCGAGGGTCAGCACCTGGCGCAGGCCGGGCACCCGCTCCTGCAGCGCACGGGCGCGCTCCACGAACGCCGGCACCGGCTCGACCACGAGCGTCTCGATCCCGGCGTCGGCGAGCACGTGTGCGTGGTCGTCGAGGGACCCCAGCGGGTGCAGCGCGGTGCGCCGAAGGCCCACCATCTGCCCGGCGCCGATCATCACGAGCACCTCGGGCCGGTTCAGGGCGAGCAGTGCGACCGGGCTGCCGGTCGTGCAGCCGACCTCCTCCAGCGCCGCCACGTAGCAGCTGATCTGGTCGGCGAGGTCCTGGCCGGTCAGCGTCCGCTCGCCGACGTGGAGCACGGGCGCCGCGGCGTGCCGCTGCAGCGCGGAGGCGAGCAGGTGGCCGAGGTGGGGTCCCCGGCGCAGGTCGGTGGAGGGCGTGGAGCTGCTGTGGTCGGTCATGGCGCACACGCTAGAACGTGTTACAGAATCGGGTCAATGGGCGACCTCAGCCGAGCACCACCTCCGCGACCTGGCGCACCTCCTCGGGCGAACGCAGGGTGAGCACCAGCATCGTCACGCCGGCCTCCTCCCAGCGGGCGACCTGCTCGCGGACCTCCGCGGGGTCGCCGATGATGGTCACCTCGGCGATCAGCTCGTCGGGCACCAGCGCGGCCGCCTCGTCCTTGCGCCCCTCCAGGTAGAGCTCCTGGATCCGGTCCGCGACCTCCCGGTAGCCCATCCGCTCGAAGACGGTCTTGTGGAAGTTCTGCTCCTTGGCGCCCATGCCGCCGATGTAGAGCGCCATCCACGGTCGCATCGCGTCGAAGGCGGCGCGCTTGGCCGCCTCGTCCGGTACGACGATCAGCTGGCACGTCGCGGCGATCTCGAACGTCTCCCGGGTGCGACGGGCACCGGGCCGCGCGAACCCTTCGTCGAGCCAGGAGCGGTACATGTCCGCCATCCGCGGCGAGAAGTAGATCGGCAGCCAGCCGTCGGCGATCTCCGCCGCGAGGGCCACGTTCTTGGGACCCTCGGCGCCCATCCACACCGGCAGATCCGCCCGCAGCGGGTGCGTGATCGGCTTCAGCGGCTTGCCGAGGCCGACGGCACCCTCGCCGGTGTAGGGCAGCGGGTAGTGCGGCCCGTCGTTGACGACCGGGGCCTTGCGCTCCAGGACCTGGCGGATGATCCCGATGTACTCGCGGGTCCGGGCCAGGGGTTTCGCGAAGGGGCGGCCGTACCAGCCCTCGACGACCTGCGGGCCCGAGACGCCGAGGCCGAGGATCACCCGGCCGCCGGAAAGGTGGTCGAGCGTCAGCGCGTGCATCGCGCACGAGGTCGGGGTCCGCCCGGACAGCTGGACGATCGACGTACCGAGCTTGATCCGTGACGTGCGGTGACCCCACCACGCCAGCGGGGTGAAGGCGTCCGAGCCCCACGCCTCGGCGGCGAAGACCGCCTCGAAGCCGGCCCGCTCGGCCTCCTCGACGAGCTCTCCGACCCCCTCCGGCGGCTGGGCTCCCCAGTACCCGAGCTGCAGTCCGAGCTTCACGACGACCACCTGTCTTCCGTTGCGCCATCGGTGGCCGAACCCGTCGCCGGGCTTGCCAACCAAAACGAGAACCTGTTTCACTTTAGCCCATGACCGGGACCCTCAAAGCACCCATGCACGTGGAGTTCGACTACACCCGATCGCTCGGGCCCGTCCTCTCCCAGTTCATGACCGGCCTGCGTGACCGGGCCGTTCTGGGCGGCCGTGCCGCCGACGGCCGCGTGATCGTGCCGCCGTCGGAGTACGACCCCGTGACGCACCAGCCTCTCACCGACCTCGTCCCCGTCGGGACGACCGGCACGGTGCAGACCTGGTCCTGGGTCTCCGAGCCGGTCCCCGACCAGCCGTTCGACCGGCCGTTCGCGTTCGCCCTGGTCCTCCTCGACGGCGCGGACACCCCGCTGCTGCACGCCGTCGACGTCGCCTCCCCCGACCGGATGCGCACCGGGATGCGGGTCCGGGTGCGCTGGGCCGAGGAGACCGTCGGCCACATCCGCGACATCGCCTGCTTCGAACCCGCCGAGGAGTCCGCATGAGCACCACCGCCCCGGTCACCGGAATCGTCACCCCGGTGAAGCTGGACTACACCTACGCCGCCTCCAGCGAGGAGTCGCGCTTCCTGCGCGGCCTCGCCGAAGGCAAGATCCGCGGCCAGCGCTGCCCGGCCTGCGAGAAGGTCTACGTGCCCCCGCGAGGCGCCTGCCCCGTCGACGGTGTGCCCACCCGCGACGAGGTCGAGCTGCCCGACACCGGCACGATCACGACGTTCTGCATCGTCAACGTGCCGTTCCTCGGCCAGCGGATCCAACCGCCGTACGTCTCCGCCTACGTCCTGCTCGACGGCGCGGACATCCCGTTCCTGCACCTGGTGCTCGGCTGCGACGCCAGCGAGGTCCGGATGGGGATGCGCGTGGAGGCGGTGTGGAAGCCCCGCGAGGAGTGGACCACCTCGATGGAGAACATCGACCACTTCCGGCCGACCGGCGAGCCCGACGCGGCGTACGAGACCTACGCCGCCCACCTGTGAGAAGGGAACACTGCTTTGCGTGACGTCGCGGTCGTCGGGTTCGCCCAGCGGCAGATGAAGGAGTTCGAGGGCTCCCCCACCATGGTCGAGCTGCTCGTGCCGATCATCGGTGAGCTCTACGAGCAGACCGGCTGGACCAAGTCCGACATCGGCTTCTGGTGCTCGGGATCCTCCGACTACCTCGCCGGGCGGTCGTTCTCGTTCGTGTCCGCGGTCGACGCGATCGGGACCCTGCCCCCGGTCAACGAGTCCCACGTGGAGATGGACGCGGCCTGGGCGCTCTACGAGGCGTGGGTGAAGATCCAGACCGGTGAGGTCGACACGGCGCTGGTCTACGGCTTCGGCAAGTCCTCGGCCGGCCTGCTCCGCCGTACGCTCGCGCTGCAGCTCGACCCCTACGTGCTGACGCCGCTGTGGCCCGACACCGTCTCCATCGCCGCCATGCAGGCCCGGCTCGGGCTCGAGCAGGGACTGTGGGACGAGAAGGCGCTCGCCGACGTCGTCGCCCGCAGCCGGGCGTCCGCGACCGGCAACCCCTACGCCGTGCTCTCCGGCGACGTGTCGGTCGCGGACCTCCTCGCCGAGCCGATGTACGCCGACCCCCTGCGCAAGCACGACTGCGCACCGGTCGGCGACGGCGCCGCAGCGATCGTGCTGGCGGCCGGCGACCGCGCGCGGGAGGTGACCGAGCGGCCGGCCTGGATCACCGGCTTCGAGCACCGCTCGGACGTGCAGGCGCTCGGCATACGCGACCTGACCCGCTGCCCCTCCGCCGCGGCCTCGGCTGCCGCAGCAGGCGTCGAGGGCGTGGACACCGCCGAGCTCTACGCACCGTTCAGCCACCAGGAGCTGATCCTGCGCCGCGAGCTCGGCCTGGACGAGTCGGTCACGGTGAACCCCTCCGGCGGCGCCCTGTGCGCGAACCCGATGTTCTCCGCGGGCCTGGTGCGCATCGGTGAGGCGGCCACGCGGGTCATGGCCGGTACGTCGGGCAAGGCGCTCGGCCACGCGACCTCCGGGCCGGCCCTCCAGCAGAACCTCGTGTGCGTCATGGAAGGACGGAACTGATGGGCAAGCAGCTCGCCGCGGTGATCGGCGTCGGACAGACCCACCACCGGGCCAAGCGCGAGGACGTGTCCATCGCCGGACTCTGCCGGGAGGCCGTCGACCGGGCGCTCGCCGACGCGGGCCTCGGTTTCGACGACATCGACGCGGTCGTCGTGGGCAAGGCGCCCGACCTGTTCGAGGGCGTGATGATGCCCGAGCTCTACCTGGCCGAAGCGCTCGGCGCGGTCGGCAAGCCGCTGCTGCGGGTGCACACCGCCGGCTCGGTCGGCGGGTCGACCGCGATCGTGGCCAGCAGCCTGGTCCAGGCCGGGGTGCACAAGCGGGTGCTCGCGGTGACCTTCGAGAAGCAGTCGGAGTCCAACGCGATGTGGGCGCTGTCGATCCCGGTCCCGTTCGTGATGCCGGTGCACGCCGGCGCGGGCGGGTACTTCGCCCCGCACGTCCGCTCCTACATCCGCCGCTCGGGCGCACCCGAGCACGTCGGCGCCATGGTCGCGGCCAAGGACCGCCGCAACGCCTGCAAGAACCCCTACGCCCACCTGCACCAGCCGGACACCACGATGGAGTCGGTGATGGCCTCGCAGATGCTGTGGGACCCGATCCGGTACGACGAGACCTGCCCGTCCTCCGACGGCGCCTGCGCTCTGGTGATCACCGACGAGGACACCGCCGCCTCGGTCGACAACCCGGCATGGATCCACGCCACCGCGATGCGCACCGAGCCCACGACCGCCGCCGAGCGCGACCAGGTCAACCCCCGGGCCGGCCGCGAGGCAGCTGCATCGCTGTGGAAGCAGGCAGGCATCACGAGCCCGGTCGACGAGATCGACTGCGCGGAGATCTACGTGCCCTTCTCCTGGTTCGAGCCGATGTGGATCGAGAACCTCGGCTTCACCGCCGAGGGCGAGGGGTGGAAGCTGACCGAGTCCGGCGAGACCGAGATCGGCGGCAGGCTGCCGATCAACATGTCCGGGGGCGTGCTGTCCTCGAACCCGATCGGCGCCTCCGGGATGCTCCGCTTCGGCGAGGCCGCGCTGCAGGTGATGGGCGAGGCCGGCGAGCACCAGGTCGACGGGGCGCGCAAGGCACTCGGTCACGCCTACGGCGGCGGCTCGCAGTTCTTCGCGATGTGGGTGGTCGGGGCCGACAAGCCCACCAGCTGAGCGCCCACACGCGCCCACCCGCATCCAGCCGTCCGCCGGTCCCGGTCATCCCGGGGCCGGCGGCTCGGTCGTCACGGCCGTTCATCTGAGCTGTTGTGACGCTCCTGTGCGCGATCTCGCTGTCACGACAGGTCACCTGAACGATTGTGACGTCGCAGCAGGGACTGCAGCCGGCCCTTCGCGCCACGAGTCGACCGACCCGCTCCACACGACAGCCCCGGCGAGCAGTGCTGGCCGGGGCTGTCGGGGTGTGCGGGACTACTTGTAGTTGACCTGGAGCTCCTTGATGCCGTTGATCCAGGCCGAGCGCAGCCGGCGCGGCTCGCCGGCCTTGGAGATGTCCGGGGTGATGTCGGCCAGCGCGTTGAAGATCAGGTTCACCTCGAGGCGGGCGAGGTTGGCGCCGATGCAGTAGTGCGCGCCGTGGCCGCCGAAGGCGACGTGCGGGTTCGGGTTCCGCATGATGTTGAAGGTGTGCGGGTCCTCGAACACGTCGGTGTCGAAGTTGGCCGAGGCGTAGAACAGCCCGACCCGCTCCCCCTTCTTCACCTGCACGCCGCCCACGTCGAGGTCCTTCAGCGCGGTGCGCTGGAAGACCGTCACCGGGGTCGCCCAGCGGATGATCTCGTCAGCGGCGGTCTCGGGACGCTGGCTCTTGAAGAGGTCCCACTGCTCGGGGTTGTCGAAGAACGCGTTCATGCCGTGCGTGATCGCGTTTCGGGTGGTCTCGTTGCCGGCGACGGCGAGCAGGATCACGAAGAAGCCGAACTCGTCGTTGGTCAGCTGACCCTCCTCACTGACCTGCACCAGCTTGGTGACGATGTCGTCGCGCGGGTTGGCCTTGCGATCCTCGGCCAGGGCGGCCGCGTAGGTCAGCAGCTCGATGGAGGCGAGCTCGGGGTCGACGTCGTACTCCGGGTCGTCGTAGGCCAGCATCTGGTTCGACCAGTCGAACAGCTTGCGGCGGTCCTCCTGCGGTACACCGAGCAGGTCGGCGATCGCCTGGAGCGGCAGCTCGGCTGCCACGTCCTCGACGAAGTCACCCGAACCCTTCTCCCGCGCGTCCCGCACGATCCGCTCCGCACGCTCCTTGAGGGCGTCGTGCAGCCCGCCGATCGCCCGGGGCGTGAACCCGCGCGAGATGATCCCGCGCAGCTGGGTGTGGTCCGGCGGGTCCTGGTTGATCAGGATCAGCCGCTGGGCCTCGATCTGCTCGCGCGTCATGTTCTCGGCGAAGCGGATGATCGCGGTGTTCTCCCACGTGGAGAAGTCGGTGCTGTTGCGCGAGACCTCCTTCACGTGCTCGTGCTTGCTCAGCGCCCAGTAGCCCGGGCCGCCGTTCATGCCGGCGCGGGCCGACTCCTCCTGCTCGACCCAGAAGACCGGGGCGGTCTTGCGGAGAGCAGCGAACTCCTCATGGGGGACCCGCTCCTCGATCAGGGCGGGTTCGGTGGGATCGAATCCCTTGGGAACAGCTGGCGAGCTCACGCGACGACCTCCGAGGGCGATATGGAACACGTTCTACTTGAGTCTGGCACAGGCGGGCCCGAGTGGGAACCCCCGAAAGTCGCGGATTTCCGGCGCGCGCCGCGCGCGCAGCGAGCCGGGTCACCTTGCTGTCAGGCGAGAACGTGTTCTACTTTGGGAGCGTCGGCGCCAGTGCCGCACCGAACCGTGCGAGGAGCATGTCATGGGTAACCCCGTCATCGTCGAGGCCGTCCGTACCCCGCTGGGCAAGCGGCGGGGCTGGTTGGCCGGTCTGCACGCCGCCGAGCTGCTCGGCGCAGCGCAGAAGGCCGTCATCGACCGGTCCGGGATCGACCCCGCCCTGGTCGAGCAGGTGATCGGCGGCTGTGTGACCCAGGCCGGGGAGCAGTCCGGCGACATCGCCCGCCGCGCCTGGCTGCACGCCGGACTCCCCCAGACCACCGGCGCCACCACCATCGACGCCCAGTGCAGCTCCGCCCAACAGTCCACCCACCTGATCGCCGCCCTGATCCACGCCGGCGTGATCGAGACCGGCATCGCCTGCGGGATCGAGTCGATGAGCCGGATCGGGCTCGGCGCGAACATCACCCCCGGCACCGGCACCCCCCGCCCGGCCTCCTGGACCATCGACATGCCCAACCAGTTCGAGGGCGCGGACCGGATCGCCCGCAACCGCGGCCTGACCCGCGAAGACCTCGACAGCTTCGGGCTGGCCTCGCAAGCCAAGGCCCGGGTCGCGGTCGACGAGGGCCGCTTCAAACGCGAGATCACCCCCGTCCAGGCACCCGTCCTCGACGCCGACGGCAACCCCACCGGCGACACCCGGCTGGTCGAGACCGACCAGGGCCTGCGCGACACCACCCTCGAGGGCCTCGCCGGCCTCAAGCCCGTCCTCGACGGCGGCCTGCACACCGCCGGCACCTCCTCCCAGATCAGCGACGGCGCCTCCGCGGTGCTGCTCATGGACGAAGACCGCGCCCGCGCCCTCGGACTCACCCCCCGCGCCCGGATCACCCACCAGTGCCTGGTCGGCGCCGACCCCTACTACCACCTCGACGGCCCCGTCCAAGCCACCGAACGACTCCTTCAGCGCAGCGGCCGCACGATGAACGACCTCGACCTGTTCGAGGTCAACGAAGCCTTCGCCGCCGTCGTCATGTCCTGGGCCCAGGTCCACCAACCCGACCCCGACCACGTCAACGTCAACGGCGGCGCCATCGCCCTCGGCCACCCCGTCGGCTCCACCGGCACCCGCCTGATCACCACCGCACTCCACGAGCTCGAACGCCGCGACGCCACCACCGCCCTGATCACCATGTGCGCAGGCGGCGCCATGGCCTCCGGCACCATCATCGAAAGGATCTGAGCCCGAGGCGAGCCTGGAGCAATCGCCCGAGCCGGGGCCGGGCGACGTGCTCGCAGGTCATGCCCGCATGCAAGGATTCGAGACATGGGCGACGCACAGCACCACTCGCCGGTCTCGACGGCGGAGTTCAGCGACTTCGTGGCCGACCTCGACTACCCGCTCTTCGTGGTGACCACCCAGCACGCCGGAGAACGGTCCGGCTGCCTGGTCGGGTTCGCCAGCCAGGTCAGCATCGACCCGCCCCGCATGCTGGTGTGCATCTCCGACAAGAACCACACCCACGCCCTGGCCCAGCACGCCGAGGTGGTCGCCGTACACGTGCTCTCCCCCGGACAGCACGAGCTGGCCGAGCTCTTCGGCGAGGAGACCGGCGACCGCACCGACAAGTTCGCGCACTGCTCCTGGCACCCGGGCCCGGGCGAGGTCCCGGTGCTCGACGACGCGGCCCGGCACATGGTGGGCAGGGTTCTCGAGCGCGTGCCCTTCGGCGACCACCTCGGCCTGTTGCTCGCTCCGGTCGAGGTCGGCGTCCACGACGCACCGGTCGCGTTCACGCTGCGCGATGCCGCTGACATCGAGCCGGGCCACGACGCCTAGCCTGGGTGGAGACCACACCAAGGAGGACAAGATGATCGTCTGCACCACGCTGGGACCCGGTGGGACCGTCGGAGGAGGCCTCGGGAAGGCCGCCCAGGTGGCGGTCGCGACCGTCGACGAGGGTCAGGTCGCGTCGTGGGACGAGCACGAGGTCTCCTGGGACCGCCTGCACGACGAGGGAACCGAGGGATCTCATCACGCGCGGATCGTGAAGTTCCTCCGCGAGAACGACGTGCAGCTCGTGGTCGCCCGCGGGATCGGCCCGAGCATGCAGAACACGCTCGGCAAGATGGGTATCCGGTTCGTGCTCGGCGTGGAGGGCGACGCCCGGAAGGCCGTGGTCGACGCCGCCGAGCGTCAGTAGCAGCTACAGCGAGCGCACCGCGGCAAGTGCCTGCTCGACGACGTCCGCCAGCGGTGCTGCGACGTCCACCCGGACGCCACGCTCGTCGGGCTCCAGCGGCTCGAGCGTCTCGAACTGAGACTGCAGCAGGGATGCCGGCATGAAGTGCCGCTGCCGCCGCGCCATCCGCGCGTGCAGCACGTCGAAGTCGGCGGCCAGGTGCACGAAGTACACCGAGTCGGTCGGCACGTTGCCGCGCAGGATGTCGCGGTAGCTGCGACGCAGCGCCGAACAGGTGAGCACCGACGACCTGCCTGCGGCATGGTCTCGGGCGAGCAGCCCGGCAAGGGACTCCAGCCAGGGCCGCCGGTCGTCGTCGTCGAGGGGTACGCCGGCCGCCATCTTGTCGATGTTGCGAGGAGGGTGATGGTCGTCCCCTTCCTCGAACGGCCAGCCGAGCTCCTGGGCGAGGCGTCGCGCGACCGAGGTCTTCCCGGTCGCGGAGACGCCCATGACCACGACGTGCAACGGCCCTCGGGTCATCTCAGCCGACCGCGCCGAACAGGTCGGCGACCAGCCAGAGCACGACTGCCACCCCGAAGGCGCTCAAGCCCAGCGTGGTCTCCATGACGGTCCAGGTCTTCAGCGTGGTCTTCTCGTCCATCCCGAAGAACCTGCTGACCAGCCAGAACCCCGAGTCGTTGACGTGCGACAGCACGGTGGCACCCGCCGCGATGGCGACCACGAGCAGGGCGAGCTTGAAGTCCCCGAGGTCGGCAGCGATGGCGTCGGTCGCGATCAGCCCCGCGGTCGTGGTCAGGGCGACCGTCGCCGAGCCCTGGGCGACCCGGAGCGCGGTGGCGATCAGGAACGCCTGCAGCAGCAGCGGCAGCCCCACGTCCGACAGTGAGGACGTCAGCGCCTCGCCGATGCCGCTGGTGCGCAGCACGCCGCCGAACATGCCGCCGGCGCCGGTGATCAGCACGATCGAGGCGATCGGAGCCAGCGCCTGGTCGAGGATCGCGGTGGTCTCCGAGAAGGGTCGGTCCCGGCGCCCGAGGACGACGACCGCGACGAGCAGCGTGAGCAGCAGGGCGACCGGGGTGTTGCCGACGAGCTGGAGGATCTCGACCCAGGTGGTGCCCTCCGCGAGCGCGCCGGTGGTGACCAGCGTGCTCAGCACGGTGTTGAAGGCGATCAGCACGAGCGGCAGGAGCAGGATCCCGAGCACCGTAGCGAAGCTCGGGGCGTTGGTCCGCTCCAGCGTCCTCGTGGCCATACCGTCGGCCGCCACGCCCCCGCCGACACCGGCATCGGTGCTCCCGCCGCCGTTGACCTCGCCGAACAGCAGGTCCGAGACCGGCACGTGGACCCGGGCGCCGAGCGCCCGCGACACGAGGTAGACGCCGACGTACCAGGAGACGAGCGCGACCGGCAGCCCGACGAGCAGCACGACGCCGATGTCCGCCTCGATCGCCTCCCCCGCGGCCACCGGCCCCGGGTGCGGCGGGACCAGGGCGTGCATGGCCGCGAAGGCGCCGGCCGCAGGAAGGGCGTAGTAGAGCACCGACCCACCGAAACGGCGGGCCACGGTGAGGATGATCGGCAGGAAGACGACGAGGCCGGCGTCGAAGAAGATCGGGAAGCCGAACATCAGCGCGGCGATCCCGAGGGCGAGCGGCGCCCGCCGCTCACCGAACCTGGTGACCAGCGTGTCGGCGAGCACCTGCGCACCACCGGTGACCTCCAGCATCCGGCCCAGCATGACGCCGAACCCGACCAGCAAGGCGACCGAGGCGAGAGTGCCGCCGAAGCCCGAGAGCAGGGCCGCCGGGACGTCCGTGGGCGGGATCCCCGCCACCACGGCGGTCAGCAGGCTGACCAGAACCAGCGAGACAAACGCGTGCAGCTTCACCTTCATGATGAGCACGAGCAGCAGCGCGACCGCGCCGAGCGCGATCAGCAGGAGCGTCGCCGTGCCGTGGACGGGCGTGATGGGGTCCATGGTGCCTCCCGAGAGCGGACATGACTCAGCCACTGTGGGTGGTTCGTCCTGCTTTGACAAACCGCTGGGCTCCCCGGGCGCTCGTCGTACGCTTGGATCGCTACCCCTGGGGGTATCGCTGTCGACACCGGCCGGCACGGTGCGTCCCGTCACTGGGAGGTCGGTCCCAGCTGGAACCGCTGGCCATCAGACCCGGCAGCTCTCCGGAAGCTTCCAGTCCTGCTCTGGCCCGTACACGTGGCCATGTCCCGGAGGTGGACCGAGCGAGGCCAGGAGGTCGAGCGTGACCCCCAGGTAGCTGACGCCCGGCAGCCACACCGGGGCCGGCCAGGTCCCAGGCTGCCGCACGAGCAGCTCCGGTCGCCAGAACACGACCGGGTCGTCGCTGTTGCCGTGGACCTGCTCTGCCGGGGAGGCAGCGGAGACACCCCCCGGCACCCCGGCCCACACCGCCCCGCACACCTCCTCGCCGACGGAGCCTTCCTTCCTCAGGAGCGTGCGCCCCACCAAGGCGCCGAGACTCTCCCCGAGGAGGTACACCCGTGGCCGCTCCGACTCCGGCATCGCGCGCACGCGTGCGGTGACGGCCTCGAGCACCGCTCCTGCGGCTGCCTCGTGGTCGGCGCGGCGGAGCACGAGCTCGACCCAGCTGGGAGCGGAGCCGCCCTGCACCGCGACCGTGGCCAGGTCGCCTCCCGTCGCAGCCTCCAGGCCCGCGACCGCCTCCGGGTTGACCCACCCGCTGCCGGTCGGCACGGCGACGAGCACTGCCCGCCGATCCAGTCCTCCGGCCTGCTCGAGGCGCTCCACCGCGAGCGCGGCCCGCTTCCCCGGAGTGGCTGCCTCGTCCAGCCCCACGTAGACGCGCACGCCGGCCCCAACCGGCTTTTCCTCGGCCATCCCGATGTCACCCGACGAGGCAGGCAGCAGCCAACGGTCGACCCCCTGCAGCTGCGTCATCCCCACGACGAGGGCGAGCAGTACGGCGACGGCGGAGCGTGCCCGTCCGCGGCGACCGGGCGCGGCGGTCAGGGCACGCCGCAGCATGCCGCCGACGGCGACGGGCACCAGGCAGACGAGCAGTCCGACACCCGCGGCCACCGCCCAGTACGTCGGCGTCGGTGCACTCAGACCGGTCACCTGGCGCGCCCGACCCAGGACGCCGTCGGCCCACACAGTCAGGACCATCACGACCCCGGCACCGAGCAGGAGCGCCCACCACCCGCTGTGTCGTGCCGGCTGCCGCCCTCGACCCACAAGCGCACGGGTGAGCAGCGTGTCGACGAGCAAACCGAGCCCGAGCAGGACACCGGTCAGGAGTCCCTGGAGGACGGCCGGACGCGGCAGCACCGACGGGGCCAGGGACGCCCCGACGGCGAGCGACACCACCACGACGGTGGACGCGCGCGGACGGACGGTGGCTGACACCGGTCCCGGCGCCGGGCTCACGACCACGCCGCTCTGCCGAAGGCGAGCAGGGAGAGCCCGGAGAAGGCGACCGCGAGGCTGCCGAGCAGGCCCGCCGCCGACTCCTCCGGGACACCGTCCCCCTGACGCACCGAGTTCAGGCGGACGGCTGCCGAGGCGGTCCCTGCCGCGCTGAGGCACCGCAGCCGTGCCGACCCCGTCAGCTCGGCCACGCAGACCTGGCGCAGCTGCGCAGCCATCCGGGCGTCGATCGCCGGCCGGGCCCACCCCGGCAGGGTGAGGTCCCGGCGGTCGGCGTAGCGCAGCAGGTCGTAGCCGAAGTCGTGCTCGGCGCACACCGGGGTGAAGGCCCCGGGCAGCGGTACGACGCTCGAGCAGGACCCCTCAAGGTCGACCAGCCGCCCCCTGCGCCCGAGCGGCCTATAGCCCATCACCTCCTCGAAGTCCGCCGGGACCAGGGATCGCGCCGCGGCGGCGCGGCCGTCCGTGAGCGCCCGCACCGCCCCTGCGACCGAGGTCGACGAGGACGCCGGCGCCGGGCCGGAGGAGGCACGGCTCAGGACGCCGCCGGTCAGCATCGCCAGCATCAGCACCGTGAGCACCAGAAGGGTCGATCGCCATCTCATGGCATCGACGCTCGGCGTCGCGGGCGCCCGGGCGGATCGCTCGCCGGTCTCGACCCGGTCCCTGTCCCGAAGGTCCCTGCACACCCAGGCGGTACCGCGGATCGAGCTCGGTCTGCTACTCAGGTATGACGCCGGCCACGCCCGTCGCGCATACGCTCGGGTTCATGGCACAACGACGGCGATCCCCTTTGCGCCGCATCCGGGCGTCGGTGGCAGCCGTGCCCAGGGGGGCCGCCAGATTGGTGCCCAGGAGCCCGCGCGGCTGGGACGTGCTCGCCACGATCGCCGTGCTGGCTGCGTTCGCGATCACCTGGCCGACGCTGTTCGTCACGCACCAGGTGGCCGACTCCATCGCCCCTCTCGTCGCGGCCGCCGGGGCGGCACCGCTGGTGCTGCTGCGGACCCAGCCGTTCGCGGGCTGGGCGAGCAGCGCCGTGGTCGCCCTCATGGTCGCGATCTCGCTGGAGCCCTTGCCGGAGTACGGGTTCCCGTGGCCGGTCCCCCACTTCCTGGTCCTGCTGGCGCTGCTGGTCGCCGTGGCACTGCGCGCCTCCGCGCGCGAGATCGGGATCATGTGGGCGGGGACCACCGCGCTCTTCCTGGTCTTCATGCCCGGCGACCTACGGGCCGGGTGGGCGGTCGGCGGGACCATGCTGACCGTCGTCGCGCTGCTGGTGCGCTGGCTGGTGCTGTCCCGCCGGGAGCTCGCCCGACAGGAGCAGGTCAGCGAGCTCGAACGGGCCCGGCGGGCGGTTCTGGAGGAGCGCAGCCGCATCGCCCGCGACCTCCACGACGTGGTCGCCCACAGCATGTCCCTGGTCGTTGTCCAGGCGCAAGAGCGCCCCGCAGCGCCTGGGTGGCGTCACTCCCGCCGTGCAGCGAGAGTTCGACTCCATCGGCGAGCAGGCTCGTCAGGCCCTCAACGAGGTCCGCGGCATGCTCGGTGTGTTGCGCAGCGACGGCCAGCTCGCCGAGGCGCTTCCCCAACCTGGGCTGGAGCAGGTGGAGCCCCTGCTGCGTGAGGCCCGGGCCGCAGGGATGGACCTGTCCTGGGACATCTCCGGCTCGCCCGCGGACTGCGGACCGGCCTCGGCGATGGTCGTGGTGCGCGTGATCCAGGAGTCGTTGGCCAACGCCACCCGGCACGCTCCCGGGGCAGCGGTCTCGGTCGAGCTGACGTACACGGCCGAGGCCGTGGGGGTGGTGGTCTCGAACGGCCGGCCCACGGTACGGGGCGGGGAGCAGGGGCCCGCAAGCGCCGCCTCTCCACACGGCGGCGCCGGCATCGTCGGGATGAGGGCGAGGGTGCACGCCCTCGGAGGTGCCCTGACAGCCGAACCGCAGCCCGGCGGAGGGTTCGTCGTCCGGGCCGAGGTGCCCAAGACGGCACGTGTCGCGACGACCCCGGACGCGGCACGGTCCTAGGCTGGCACCGTGCCGACCAGGGTCTTCATCGCCGACGACCAGGCGATGGTTCGCGAGGGCTTCCGAGCCCTGCTGTCGGCCGACCCCGACCTCGTGGTGGTCGGCGACGCCGCCGACGGCGCGGCCGCCGTCCGCGAGGTGGTGCGGCTGCGCCCGGACGTGGTGCTGCTCGACGTCCGCATGCCCGAGATGAACGGCCTCGACGCCACCGCGGAGATCATGCGCAGGCGCCTCGACCCCGCGCCGCGGATCCTGATGTTGACCACCTTCGACGTCGACGACTACGTCTTCGAGGCGCTCCGGGCGGGAGCGAGCGGTTTCATGCTCAAGGACGCCCCGGCCGCCGAGCTGGTCCGGGCGGTCCACGTCGTTGCCGCGGGCGACGCTCTGCTCGCTCCTCCGATCACCCGCAGGCTGATCGAGGACGCCGTACGCCGGCGGGCGCCGGTCCGTCCCGACGACGCCGGTCTGCGCAACCTCACCCCCCGGGAGCGCGAGGTGCTCGAGCTCGTCGCGACCGGCATGTCCAACGCGGAGATCGCCGCCGCGCTCTTCCTGGCAGAACAGACGGTGAAGACACACGTGGGCAAGGTGCTGGCCAAGCTGCAGCTGCGCGACCGGGCGCAGGCCGTCGTGTTCGCCTACGAGTCGGGCGTCGTCAGCCCCAGGTGACGGGTCAGCCGGCGATGTCGCGGGCTGCGTCGGTGCGGGCGTACTGCCCCCGGTAGAACAGCAGCGGATGCGGCGCGTCCTCGACGCCGAGGTCCATCACCCGGCCGATCACGACGTAGTGGTCGCCCGCCTCGTGGACGGCGTAGATCGTGCAGTCCACCCAGCCGAGCACCCCGTCGAGCAGCGGCGCCCCGGTGGCCGAGGGCCGCCAGGAGACACCGGCGAACTTGTCGGCGCCCTTGCGGGCGAAGGCGTTGGACAGCTCGAGCTGGTCGTGGGAGAGCAGGTTCACGCAGAAGTGGCCGGCCCGTTGCATCTGCGGCCACGCGCGCGAGCTCTTCGCCGGGCAGAACAGCACCAGCGGTGGGTCGAGGGAGACCGAGCTGAACGACTGGCAGGTCATCCCGACCGGCTCGCCGTTGCTCATGCTCGTCACCACGGTGACCCCGGTGCAGAACCGGCCGAGCACGTCGCGGAACTTGCGGGCGCTCTGCTCGGCATCGGGGTCGTCGTCGGGCACGCGGACCGATCGGTCCTCCAGGTCGAAGTCGAACTGACCGAGCCACGAGTCGATCAGCTCCTGGCTCGGCCAGGACTCCCGTGCGTCCGGCTTCATGCCGGCGGGCAGCTCACTGATGTCCGACACTGAAGTCATGCCCCCAGTAGCTGACCGCGGTGCTCTCGCGCGCGATCCACTTCTCGTCGTCGACGGTGAGGCCCTCGGTGCCGTACTCCACGTCGAAGCCGCCGGGTGACTTGACGTAGAAGGACACCATCTGGTCGTTCATGTGGCGACCGAGCGTCGCGCTCAGCGGCACCTTGTGCTTGCGCACCCGCTCCAGCGCCCGGCCCACGTCGTCGAGCTTGTCGACCTCGACCATGATGTGCACGCACTTGGCGGGGTTGGGCATCGGCAGGAACGCGAGGCTGTGGTGCCGCGGGTTGCAGCCGAGGAACCGCAGCCAGGCGGTGGATCCCGGCTCCTTGCCCACGAACTCCCCCGGCATCCGCATCGAGTCGCGCAGCCGGAAGCCGAGGACGTCGGTGTAGAAGCGCAGCGCCTCCTCGTCGTCGGCCACCGGGAGGACGATGTGGCCCAGGCCCTGCTCACCGGTGACGAACGTGTTCGCGTACGGGGTGACCAGCGGGCGGGCTTCGTAGGTGGCCCCGTGGAAGAGCTCGAAGACGTTCTCGAACGGGTCCTCGAACCGGATCATCCCCTCGACCCGGCGCTCGGCGAGCTCGTCGGCGGTCGCTTCCTCGACCTCCACGCCGTGATGCTTGAGGTGGTCCACGGCGGCGGAGAGCGCGCGATGGTCGGCGACCTCCCAGCCGGTGCAGCCCATCCGGTCCTGCTCGGAGGGGACGACCACGATCCGTGAGGACATCTCGTCCATCCGGAAGTACAGGTGGTCGGGGTTCGGGCCGCGGGCCTCCACCAGACCGAGCACCTTGCCGGCGAAGTGCCGCCACTGCTCGAGGTCGGTGCTCTCGACCCTGACGTAGCCGAGGGTGCGAATGTCGATCACGGGGGTCTCCTGGTCAGTCGTGGGTGCGGGGCTTCTCGTGGTGCAGGGCGAGGTAGCCGGAGGCGACGGCGAAGAACTCCTCGGCCGCCTCGATCTGGGCCCAGTGGCCGCAGTTGGGGAAGACGTGCAACGACGCCTTGGGGATCAGCTTCAGCGCGGCCAGCGCCCCGTCGAGCGGGTTCACCCGGTCCTCGCGCCCCCAGGTGAGCAGCACCGGGTGCCGAAGCTTGTAGGCCTCGCGCCAGAGGAAGCCCTCCTCGAAGGTCTCGGGCTTGGCGAAGGAGGCGCCCATCGAGGCCATCGCCTCCGCCACGCCGGGTGCGGTCGCCGACGCGAAACGCTCCTCGACGAGCTCGTCGGTGACCAGCGACTGGTCGGCGACCATCGTGCTGATGAACGCGGCCATCTTCTCCTTCGACGGGCCCGGCGGTGCGCCGAACTCGTAGAGCCGCTTGATGCCCTCGGTGGGATCCGGCGCGAAGAGGTTGAGGCTGAGACCGCCGGGTCCCATCAGGATCAGCCGGCCGACTCGCCTGGGGTACTTCAACGCGAACCGGACCGCGGTCCCGCCGCCGAGCGAGTTGCCGAGCAGGTGGACCTTCTCGATGCCCAGCTCGTCGAGCAGCGCCGCGAGCTTGTCGGCCGCGAAGGTGAAGAAGTGCCCCTCGACCTCGGGCTTGTCGGACTCGCCGAACCCTGGCTGGTCGACCAACAGGGTCCGGAACAGGCCCGCGAACGGCTCGAGCGAGGATCCGAAGTTGCTCCAGGCCGAGGCGCCTGGCCCACCGCCGTGCAGCATCACCAGCGGCAGTCCGCCGCCGGTCTCGGTGGCGGCGCCCGCCTCGTGGTAGTGCAGGGTCAGGTCACCGGCCTTGGCGAACCGGCTGGTGGACTCCCGCGTCAGGTCACCCATGCTCAGTACATCCCCGGGTCGATCTTCTGGCCGAACTCGACGGCGCCGTACATCACCAGCGCCCGCTCGGGGTCGTTGGCGGCGTGCACCCGCCCCGCGTGCGCGTCGCGCCAGGCGCGCTGCAGGTAGGTGCCCTCCGCCAGCGCCCGCCCGCCGGAGGCCTCGAACAGGGTGTCGATCGCACCCACGGCGCGCTCGGTGCCGATCACCTGGTCGCGGCGCACCTTGAGCCGCACGTTGAGCGGGATCTTCTCTCCCGCGGCGACGAGCTGCTGCATCTCGCGGATGTTGTTCATCAGCAACGCCCAGGCGGCGTCGATCTCGCTGGCGGCACGGGCGATCCGGACGCTCGCGAACGGGTCGTTGACCGCCTTCTCGGCGATGTACGCCGCCCGCACCCGCTTGCGCTGCATCTCCACGTGCTCGTCGTAGGCCCCGGACGCCATGCCCACGATCGGCGCGGTGATCGTCGAGGTGAAGATCGAGTGGAAGGGCAGCTTGTAGAGGTCGGAGGTGTTCTGCTCCTGGCCCGGCCCGAAGCAGCGACCCGTGTCGCCCATGCTCAGCGTGAACTCCTCGGGCACGAACACGTCGTCGACGACGATGTCGTTGGAGCCGGTGCCGCGCAGGCCGACCACGTTCCAGACGTCCTCGATCGTGTAGTCCGACCGGGGCACCATGAACGTCTTGAAGTCGACGACCTGCCCCTCGGCGTTGGACACCAGGCCGCCGAGCAGCACCCAGCTGGCGTGGTCGCAGCCGGAGGAGAAGCTCCACCGCCCGCTGAGCTGATATCCGCTGTCGGTGAGCACGGCCTTCCCGGTGGGGGCGTACGACGAGGACAGCCGGGTGCTCGTGTCCTCGCCCCAGACCGCCTGCTGGGCCTTGTCGTGGAACAGCGCCACCTGCCAGGGGTGGACACCCAGCACCGAGGAGACCCAGCCCGTCGAGCCGCAGGCGCTCGCGATCATCCGCACCGCGGTGTAGAAGTCGACCGGGTCGCTCTCGAGTCCGTCGAACCGGCGCGGCTGGAGCATCCGGAAGAACCCGCTCGCCTCGAGGTCCTTGATCGAGGACTCCGGCACGACACGCAGCCGCTCGGCCTCGTCGGCGCGCTCACGGAACTGCGGCAACAGGTCACGCACCGCGTCGAGGACTGCCTTCGACATCTGCTACTCCCAAGAGCCGGGGAACGCCGGGCTGCGCTCCGATCACCTCAATACTAGAACACGTTCTCGTTTTTTGCGAGATCGTTCTGCAACGTGTTCCACGTCAGCTGCCCACTTCCTCCACCGCGTGGTCCGCACGGCTGACCGAACGACCTGCACGACGGCCGGAGTAGACGCAGTCGGCCAGCGAGAGGCCGCTCACGTAGGAGTTCGAGCAGATCCCTGCAGCGGTCCGGCCCGCGGCGTACAACCGCGGCACCGCCCGGCCCTGCGTGTCGAGCACCGCCCCGGTCTGCTCGTCGACCGCGAGCCCGCCGAGGGTCATCGTGGGACACGGGAAGCCCACCGAGGACCGCACCGAGATGTCGATCAGCGAGTACGGCGGCTGCCCGATCTCCTGCAGCTGGTCGGCGGGCTTTCCGAGCGGGTCCTCGACCCCGCTGCGGACGGTCTCGTTGTAGGCGGCCACCGTCCGCTCCGCGGCGACCGGGTCGATCCCGGCTCGCTCGGCGACCTCGCGGACGGTGCGCCCCTCCACCCTCCCGGACCCGAACATCGTGAGCGTCTGGAGCCGCTGGAACCACAGCGTCTGCGCGGACACCTGCTTCCTGGCCACGTCGAGGATCCGCCGGTCGACGAGGAGGTGGGCGGTGCCGCCGTGCTCGTGGATCAACGCCTCGGCGACGGCGGCGCCGTACAGCGACTCGTTGCACACCCGCGACCCGTCCGGCCCGAGCAGCACGCCCTTGGCCAGCTCGGACGGCGGCGTGAAGAACCGCCAGGCCGAGGCGCGGTCGAGGTACTTCGTCGCGGCGCCGACCGAGCGGCCGAGCCCGATACCGCTGCCGTCGTCGCCCAGCGTGCCGAGCGGCAGCCCGGGGAGGTACGGCGCCGCGTGCTCGCGGACCAGCTCGCGGTTGAAGGCGAACCCACCGGCCGCCAGCACGACCCCGCGACGAGCGCTGACCGCCCAGCGCCGGCCATGCGTGCGCTCGATCCGCTCGATCCTGCGGCTGAGCCGCTTGCCCAGCGGGCGGTACCAGAGGTTGAGCTTGCCGACCTTCGACGCCATCCAGCGGAACTGCCGGAGCACCGCAGCCGGCGCGCCCTCGACGGTCCTGCAGACGACACCGACCACCGCGCCCGACTCGTCGGTGACCAGCTCCTCGGCGCGGGTCAGCGGCTGCACGCGCACCCCGCGTCGCTCGACGGCCGCGCGCAGCGGTCCGAACAGCGCCTTGCCCGAGGTGCCCTTCCCCTTCGCGCGGTGGCCGCGCTGCGCCGGAGCGGCCACCGCCCGGGAAGGACCGGCGAGCTCGTTGCCGGAGTAGTAGAGGTAGTGCTTGTTGGTCGGGTAGGAGGTCTTGTACGGCGCAGAGCTGCCCTCGAACGGCACGCCGTGGCTCTCCAGCCAGACCAGCATGTCGACCGAGCCGTCACAGAAGGAGCGCAGCGTCTCCTCCGAGACCGCGCCGGCCGTCTCGAGCCGCAGGTAGGCGAGCATCTGCTCGGGGGTGTCCTCGATCCCGGCCTCGCGCTGCTGGGGCGTCCCCCCGCCGGCATACACGACGCCGCCGCTGATCGCGCTCGCACCGCCACCGAGGAACCGGTCGAGCACCAGCACGTCGGCACCGGCCTCCGCCGCCTCGATCGCGGCGCACGCCCCGGCGGCACCGAAGCCGACCACGACGACATCTGCCTCGGCATCCCAGGACTGTGCGGCCACGACTCTCCTCAAGTAGAACGCGTTCTTACTTTGCCGCCTCATCATGCCGGGCAGCACCCGAGGGAGCAAGACCTGACCGGGATGCCCCGCGCAACTGGAACCTGTTACAGTTTTGCCCCCGATTGCTGGAGGTCACATGGCTCGCCCCGTTCCCCAGGACGCCGCGCAAGCTGCGCACCAGGAAGACGACGTCGACGTCGTCGTCGTGGGAGCCGGCGGCGCCGGGATGACCGCCGCGCTCGCCGCCGCCCACCACGGGCTACGGACGGTCGTGGTCGAGAAGAGCGCCTACTTCGGCGGCTCGACGGCTCGCTCCGGGGGCGGGGTGTGGATCCCGAACAACCACGCGCTCAGAGCGGCCGGCGTGCCGGACAGCCTGGAGGACGCCCGCACCTACCTGGCCTCGATCGTCGGCGACGTGGTCCCGGAGGAGCGCCGCAACGCGTTCCTCGAGCGGGGGCCCGAGGCGCTCGAGTTCGTCCGCGACCACTCGGCCGTCGACTTCATGTGGGTCCCGGAGTACTCCGACTACTACCCCGAGGCACCGGGCGGCCGTGCGATCGGCCGCAGTGTCGAGCCGCGTCCGGTCAACGGCAAGCTGATCGGCGCGGAGCTCGCCCGACTCCACCCGCCCTACGCGAAGGCCCCGGCAGGGATGGTCGTCACCCAGGCCGACTACCGCTGGATGAGCCTGGCGATGCGCACCCTGAAGGGCCCGATCACCACGCTGCGGATCGTCGCCGGGCGGGTGCTGAACCTGTTGCTGCGCCGACCGATGTACGCCATGGGCGCCGCGCTCGCGATCGGCCTGCGCAAGGGGCTGCTCGACGCCGGTGTCCCGGTCTGGTACGACACCGAGCTCACCGAGCTGCTTCTCGACGACGGCCGCGTGGCCGGCGTACGCCTCCGCCGGGAGGACGCCGAGGTCACGGTGCGCGCCCGCCGCGGCGTGGTGCTCGCCAGCGGCGGCTTCGAGAAGAACCTCGAGATGCGGGAGAAGTACCAGCGCTCCCCCATCACCACCGACTGGACGACCGGCGCGGAGTCGAACACCGGCGGCGGCATCGAGGCCGGGATCGCGGCCGGCGCGGACATCGCGTTGATGGACGACGCGTGGTGGGGCCCGACGATCCCGCTCACCGGCGGGCCGTACTTCTGCCTCTCGGAGCGCAACCTGCCCGGCGCGATCATCGTGAACCAGGCCGGCAAGCGGTACGCCAACGAGGCCTCGCCGTACGTCGACGCCGTGCACGCGATGTACGACGGCGAAGCCGCGACCGGGGTGGGCCACGTGCCGTCCTGGATGATCCTCGACCAGCGCTACCGCAACCGGTACCTGTTCGCGGGACTCGGGCCGCGCCAGCCCTTCCCCGGCCGTTGGTACAAGCACGGCACGCTATTCAAGAGCGACACGGTCGAGGGACTCGCCGAGCAGATCGGCGTGGACCCGGCCGGACTCGCCGAGACGGTTCGGCGGTTCAACGAGATGGCGCGCACCGGCGTGGACACCGATTTCCACCGCGGCGACAGCGCCTACGACAAGTACTACGGCGACCCGACCAACAAGCCGAACCCGTGCCTGGGCCCGATCGACGAGGCCCCGTTCTACGCGGTCAAGATCGTCCCCGGCGACCTCGGCACCAAGGGCGGCGTGGTCACCGATGAGCACGCGCGTGCGCTGCGGCCCGACGGCTCGGTGATCCCGGGCCTGTACGCCGCCGGCAACGCCTCGTCCGCGGTGATGGGCAACACCTACGCGGGCGCCGGGTCCACGATCGGCCCGGCCATCGTGTTCGGCTACCTGGCCGCGCTCGACCTCGCCCGCCCGGTAACGGTCGAGCAGTCCCCCGTCCGGACCGCAGAGGAGAGCTGACATGCCCATCGACCCCGACAAGGCCATCGGCGCGGAGCTGTCCGAGGTCACCTTCGCGTGGACCGAGTCCGACGTCCTGCTCTACCACCTCGGCGTGGGTGCGGGCGCCCGTCCCGGCGACCAGACCGACCCCCGAGCACTGCGGTACACCCTCGACGACGAGCAGCTCCAGGTGCTCCCGTCGTTCGGGGTCGTGGCGCCGACCTTCCACGCCACCGCGCCGCCGAGCCTGGACCTGCCCGGCTGTGACATCGACCTGGCCAGCGTGCTGCACGGAAGCCAGGAGATCGTCCTGCACCGCCCGCTGCCGACGGCGGCACGGGCGACGGTCCGCACCCGGATCAGCGACGTGTGGGACAAGGGCAAGGCCGCGGTGATCGTGCAGGAGGGCGAGGCCCGTGACGAGTCCGGGGAGCCGCTGTTCACGACCCGCTCGAGCATCTTCGTCCGCGGTGAGGGCGGTTGGGGCGGTGACCGCGGACCGTCCACGAAGGTGGACCTGCCCGACCGCGCACCCGACGCCGACGTCAGCTACGCGACGACACCGCACCAGGCGATGCTCTACCGGCTGTGCGGCGACCGGAACCCGCTCCACGCCGACCCGCAGTTCGCTGCGAGGGCCGGGTTCCCGGCACCGATCCTGCACGGACTGTGCTCCTACGGGATCACCCTGCGCGAGGTCGTCGACGCCCTCCTCGACGCGGACACCTCCGCCGTCGCCGGATTCTCCGCCCGCTTCGCCGGCGTGGTCTTCCCCGGCGAGACGATCCGGGTCCGTGCCTGGGACGAGGGCGAGCAGATCCTGGTCTCGGCCACCGTGGCGAGCCCGGACGCGGCGCGGGACGGCGCGCCAGTGCTCGCCGACGCGGTCCTCACCCGCGCCTGAGAGCCTGGTCACGTTCACGCCGGTCCGGTTGGGCCGGCACGTGTCGTCTGCCTAGCCTGGACGGGTTCCGCGTCCCGGCGGAGCGCCGTCCGTGGGCAACGCCGAGTCCTGTCCCGCTCCCGGCCGGCACCGACGAGCATCACCAGGGGCAGGAGCGGGGGAACCGAATCTTCACGGTCCCCGGACCTCGGGGTGAAGCCTCCACCGTCGTACGACGAGCGAGGCCGGGCACACCTTTCCGCCCGAACCCGACAGCTCACCTCGCAGGCGTCCGAGAGGTTCCGTCATGCGCTCACGCATGTTCCTGGCGACGGTCGTCGCCTTCCTTGCCGCACTCGCCCCGAACCTGGTGGCCGCACCTGCCGAGGCCGCGACGCTCCGGACCTGGAAGCGGCTCGCCCAGTGCGAGTCCGGCCAGCGCTGGCACATCAACACCGGCAACGGCTACTACGGCGGCCTGCAGTTCAGCCCGTCGACGTGGCGGGCGTTCGGTGGTCGCAAGTTCGCCCGCAACGCCCACCGGGCCATGCCGCGCGAGCAGATCAGGATCGCCGAGAAGGTCCGTCGCGCGCAGGGGTGGGGCGCCTGGCCGCACTGCTCCCGCAAGATCGGGCTGCGGTAGTGTGACGACCGGAAAGGTGGAACACGTTCTACCTTTCCGGTCGTCGACGTCGTCCCTGAGGAGAGCTTCGTGACCACCAGGGCGATGCGCCGCGCGGCCGTCCGCAGGGCGGTGCCGCTACCGTCCCTGAGCATCCCCGAGGGACGCCTGGTCGAGCTTCCCGGCCGGGGGTCGACGTACGTCACCGACTCCCCCGGACCGAACGGGGCCCCGACAGTGCTCCTGCTGCACGCCGTCGGCTGCACGGGTCTGCTCACGTGGTTCCCGTCGATCCCCGCGCTCACCGAGCGCTACCGGGTGGTCACCCTCGACCAGCGGTGGCACGGCCAGGGCATCACCTCCGAGGAGTTCTCGCTCTACGACTGCGCCGACGACGCCGCCGCAGTGATCGAGACGCTCGGACTCGAGGACGTCATCGTCGCGGGCTACTCGATGGGCTCGGTCGTCGCGCAGCGCACCTGGCGGCAGCATCCCGACCGGGTCGCAGGCCTCGTGCTCGGCGCGACCACGGACAGGTTCCGAAGGTCGCCGGCGGAGATGATGTTCTTCCAGTCGATGGGCCTGTCGATGGGCGCACTCCGCGGCCTGGCCCGTTCCCGGACCGCGCTCGCCGCCGCACGCAGCGCCGCCCGGTTCATGGACATCGACGATCCGGGCGACCTGCACGACTGGGCGCTGGCGGAGTTCCGCAGCACCAGCCCGTGGGCCGTCGCGCAGGCGGTCGCTGCCCTCGGCAGGCACCACTCACGGCCCTGGCTGCGCCGGATCGACGTGCCCACCGCCGTGGTCGTGATGGCACGGGACCGGGTGATCCCCGCCGACCGTCAGCGGACCCTGGCCGCCCGGATCCCCGGCGCCACGACCCACGAGGCCGACGCCGGTCACGCCGGCTGCGTCCTGGCCGCGGAGGAGTTCGTCCCGACCCTGCTCGAGGCGTGTGCCTCAGTCGCCGCGCGCGTGCGCGACGGAAAGCGCCTCGAGCGCCGCGTCGAGCTCTGACGGGATCAGCGCGGCCAGCTCCCGTACCTTCGGCACCAGCTCGCGGCAGGCGAGGACGCCGACGTTCATCCGGCCGTTGTTCGACATCACGGTGATGTTGAGGCCCGCGCCGTGGAAGACCGGCCCGAGCGGATAGAGGGCGTCGATCCGCGCCCCCATGAAATACACCGGGACCGGGGGGCCCGGCACGTTGGAGACCACGAGGTTGTGCACGACCGGGTGCCGCTCGGCGAGCCGGAGCCGGGAGTAGACCCGCACCGCCATCCCGAAGGTGCGCGGCGCTGCGAACTGTGCCCAGTCCTGCAACGTGTCGGCGTCGATCGCACCGTGATGCTCCTTGACGTCGGCGTTGGTCGCCGCGATCGCGCGGATCCGTTCGAGCGGGTCCTCCACGTCGGTGTGGAGCTTGGTGAACATGCCCGAGACCTTGTTGCTGCCGGTCCGCTGTGACTTCCCGTGCACCGAGACCGGCACCATCGCCACCAGGGAGGCGCTCGGCAGCTCGCCGCGGTCGGCGAGGTAGCGGCGCAGCGCACCGCCGACCAGGCCCAGCACCACGTCGTTGACCGTCGCCCCGGCGGCGGCCTTCACCGCCTTGACGTCGTCGAGGTCGAAGTCGGCGAACGCCGCCGATCGGTGCCCGGTGATCGTGCCGTTGAACGACGTCCTGGGTGCGGTGAACGGGGCCGGCATCGCCTTGCCCGCCCGGCCGCGGCCGATCCAGCTGGTCACGATGCCGGCGGTGGGAAGGAGCAGCTTGGCGAGCTCCAGCGGCTTCGTCGCGGTCGACACCAGAGCCCGGGCGGCCAGCTCGACGTCGCTCGGGACCCGCTCGTGGTGCGCAGGCTCGGCGGGCAGCGGCGGCGCCTCGGGCTCGAGACTGCAGAGGTTGGAGATCAGGTTCGCACCGGACACTCCGTCGACGGTGGCGTGGTGCATCTTGGTGAAGACCGCGACCCGCCCGTCACGGAGGCCCTCGATCACGACCATCTCCCACAGCGGTCGCGAGCGGTCCAGCGGCAGCCCGGCGAGATGCCCGACCAGCTCAGCGAGCTCCTCGGGTCCGCCGGGCGAGGGCACGGCGGCGCGATGGACGTGCCTGTCGATGTCGAAGTCCTCGTCGATCACCCAGACCGGGTGGTCCAGGTGCAGGGGCACGGTGTGCAGGGTGCGCAGGAACTCCGGCATCGAGCTGATCCGGCGGGCGATCCCCCGCTTCAGCGTCTCGAAGTCATAGCGCTCGGGCATGGTCTCCGGGGAGATCATGACCACGCCGCACACGTGGAGCAGCTGGGTGGAGGACTCGAGGTACAAGAAGCTCGCATCGAGCCCGCTGAGTCGGTCCATGCCCATGATCCTACGCCCATTTCTATAACAGGTTCTAGTTTGCCTAGACTTGCCGCATGACGGACAAGTTCCTGCGTCGCCAGCTGGTCACCGCCGCCCTGACCGCCAACGCGCTGCGGCCGTTCCCCGGCGGGGTCACCGGCATCCCCCAGATGTTCGCGGGCTGGCTGACCGGAGAGCTCGCCCCCCACCTCGCCGCGGCGACCGCGGTCGACATGCTCACCCAGACAACGCTCCGGCGCCACGATGGTCACGCCTCTCGCGCCGGGCTCGCGCTGGCCACCGGCAGCGTTGCCGGGCTGGGCTACCTCATCCACCAGTCCCAGGACGCTCGCGACGACGTCGACCGGGCGTTGGTCGAGGCCCTGGGACCCGGTTACCTCGACGACCTCACCAAGGTGCACACCGACGTCGACCTGGCCACCCCGTGGCGCCAGCTGGCGATGCCCTTCCGGATGCAGCACCCCGAGGTGGAGGTCGTGAAGAACCTCACCTACGCCGAGGGCGGCGGCCGACGCGGCCTCCTCGACGTCTACCGGCGCGCCGGAGAGCCCGTCCAGGGGGCGCCGGTGCTGCTCCAGGTCCACGGCGGTGGCTGGACGATCGGCAACAAGGACCAGCAGGGCATCCCCCTGATGCTGCACATGGCCGCCCGCGGCTGGGTCTGCGTCGCGATCAACTACCGGCTCAGCCCCAAGCACGCGTTCCCGGCCCACCTGGTCGACGTCAAGCGCTCGATCGCCTGGATCCGCGAGCACATCGAGGAGTACGGCGGCGATCCGTCCTACGTCGCGATCACCGGCGGCTCGGCCGGGGGACATCTGAGCGCGCTTGCGGCGCTGACCCCGAACGACCCCGAGTACCAGCCCGGCTTCGAGCACGCCGACACGAGCCTGCAGGCGGCAGTGCCGCACTACGGGGTCTACGACTGCGCCGGCGCGACCGGTGACCGTCGAGCGATCAGGCTGCGCGACGCGTTCCTCGGACCACGGGTGCTGAAGAAGGACCCACGGCGCGACCTCGCCGACTTCGAGCGCGCCTCCCCCCTGCTGCGCGTGCGCGCCGACGCTCCGCCGTTCTTCGTGATCCACGGCGCGCACGACACGCTGGTGCCGGTCGACCAGGCCCGGCAGTTCGTGCGCCGGCTGCGCGAGGTGGCGACGAACCCGGTGGCGTACGCCGAGCTGCCCGGCACCCAGCACGCGTTCGACGTGTTCCCCTCGATCCGCAGCGCCCACGTGGTCCGCGGGGTCGACCGCTTCCTGCGGTGGAACTACGCCCAGTGGCAGCAGGCGAAGGACGGCTGACCGACGCGCTCAGCCGCGGGGCAGGCCGAGGATCCGCTCGCCGGCCACGTTGCGCAGCACCTGTGTGGTGCCGCCGGCGATGCTCAGGCACCGGGTGAGCAGCAGCTCGTGCAACGCTTCGGCGGCCTCCGCGCCGCCGGTCAGCGCCCCCGGTCCGACCAGCTCGTAGGCAAGCTCGGCGGCCTCCTGCCGGTGGCGGACCCCGACCAGCTTCTGCACGCTGGACTCCGCACCCGGGCCCTGTCCCGCGAGCGAGCGCAGTGTGGAGCGCGCGCCGAGCATGGTCACCGTCACCGCGTCCGCGACCGCGCCACCGACCCGGACCAGCCTCGTCGCCGTGAACGGGTCGGCGGGGTCGGCGTCGGCCAGCAGGCGCAGGGCGCGCTCGACGTTGGCGCCGAGCGAGGACCCGCTCATCGCGACCCGCTCGTTGGCCAGCGTCGTGCGCGCGAGCCTCCAGCCACCGTCGACCTCGCCCACGACGCAGTCGTCGGGCACGAAGACGCCGTCGAGGAACACCTCGTTGAAGACCGCCTCCCCGGTGATCTCGCGCAGCGGCCGGATATCGAGTCCCTCGCTGCGCATGTCGACCAGGAAGTAGGTGATCCCCTTGTGCGCCGGCACGTCGGGGCTGGTCCGGGCCAGGCAGATCGCCCAGTCGGCCGCGGTCGCCAGCGACGTCCAGACCTTCTGCCCGGTGAGCCGCCACCCGCCCTCGACACGTTCGGCGCGGGTCCGGAGGGAGGCGAGGTCGGAGCCGGCACCGGGCTCGCTGAACAGCTGGCACCAGACCACGTCACCGCGGAGGGTGGCCGGCACGAACCGGCGCTGCTGCTCCTCGGTGCCGTGCGCCAGGATCGTCGGGGCGGCCCAGGCGCCGATCGCCAGGTCGGGCCGGACGACACCCGCAGCGGCCAGCTCCTCGTCGATGAGCAGCTGCTCGGCCGGCGAGGCCCCCCGGCCGTACGGCGACGGCCAGTGCGGCATCAGCAACCCCGCCTCCGCGAGAGCGGTACGACGGGCATCCCCCTGCGCGGCCGCGACCCGTTCCACGTCCGCACGGATCCCAGCGCGGAGCTGCTCGACGTCAGGGTCGAGCTCGACGTGCACGGTCCGACGACGCCCGGCGAGGGCGAGCCGAGCCGCTTCCAGGCGCATCCGGTCGGTGCCGCCGAGGAGCTGACGTGTGCTCAGCGCCCGGCGCAGGTACAGGTGCGCGTCGTGCTCCCAGGTGAACCCGATGCCGCCGAGCACCTGGATGCAGTCCTTGGCGTTCTCGACCGCGGCGTCGAGCGCCACCACACCCGCCACGGCCGCCGCCAGCTGCAGCTCCCCGGGGTCGCGGTCGGCGGCCGAGGCCGCGTCCCAGGCGACCGCGGTGGCCGACTCGGCCCGTTCGAGCATCTCGGCGCACAGGTGCTTGATCGCCTGGAACGACCCGATCTTGCGGCCGAACTGCTCGCGCACGCCGGCGTACTCGACGGCGGTGCGCAGCGCCCACCGGGCGACCCCCGAGGCTTCCGCGGCGGCGAAGGTCAGCACCAGTCGGCGCACCTGGCCCGCCGGGAGGTCGACGCGGCTGTCGCTCTCCACGGCGACACCGCCGAGGCGAACCGTGCCCACCGTCCGGGACAGGTCGGGGGTCTGCGCCGCCGCTTCGACCGCTACTCCCGCCGCGTCGACCGGCACGATGAACCAGGTCTCCGCCGCCGTCGAGTCGCTGCCGGTGGGCGAGACCGCGGCGACCTGAGCACGTCGAGGGGCCGAGGCCCCGATCATCAGGTGGGTCGCCGCACCGGCGTCCAGGACGACAGGGACGGTCCCGTCGAGCGTCCCCCCGTCCTCGCTCACCGTCAGCTCGGCCGGCGCGGGGGCGAGCCCGATCCGGACCGAGCCGTCGCCGATCCCCGGGAGGAAGCGCTTGGCGGCCGCGGCGCCGGCCCCGTCGTCCAACACCTCGGCCAGCACGGCTGCGGCGACGGCCGTCGACAGCAGCGGTCCGGGCACCAGGCCCACGGCGGACGCCTCGAGAGCGACCGCCAGGTCGAGACGGGAGCCACCTGCACCGCCGGCAGCCTCGGGGACGGCGATGCCCAGCACCCCCAGGTCGGCAAGGTCCTGCCAGTGCTCGAGCGACGTCGCCCCACCCTCGGACGCGCGCACCCGCGCGGGGAAGTCCCGGGCCGAGGCCCACTCGGCCAACGACTCGGCCAGGGCGGCCTGCTCCTCGGTCAGTCCGATCGTCACGGGGCGACTCCTGTCAGATCTAGAACGTGTTTCAATACTGCCACGGATACGCTGGCCCGTGCACGCGGCGTCCACCCAGATCGAGGAGCCCATGTCCACCACCACGACCGGACCCGGCATGCCCGAGGACCTGCTCGAGCACGCCCTGGCCGCGAAGGGGTTCATGCCTCTCGACGAGGGCGACCTGCTGCACCGGCTCGCCCGGCAGCGACTGCCGCACGGCCCCGTGCTCGAGGTGGGCACCTACTGCGGCAAGTCCGCGGTGTACCTCGGCGCGGCCGCCCGCGAGGTGGGCGGCACGGTCTTCACCGTCGACCACCACCGCGGGTCGGAGGAGAACCAGGCCGGGTGGGAGTACCACGACCCGAGCCTCGTCGACCCCGAGCTCGGCCTGCTCGACACCCTCGGCCACTTCCGGCGCACCATCGCGCGCGCCGGGCTCGAGGAGCAGGTGGTGGCCGTCGTCGGTCGCTCGACGACGGTCTCGGCGCACTGGCGCACTCCCCTGTCACTGCTGTTCATCGATGGCGGCCACACCGACGAGCACGCCACCAACGACTACGAGGGCTGGGGTCGCTGGGTCGACCACGGTGGGCTGATGGTGGTCCACGACGTCTTCCCCGACCCGGCCGACGGCGGTCAGGCGCCGTACCGGGTCTACCGGCGGGCGCTGGACAGCGGCGACTTCGAGGAGACCGAGGTGCTCGGCTCGCTCCGAGCGCTGACCCGGGTGCGCGGCGACGCCGGCGACCCCGTGGGCTGACGCGGGACTCAGGTGACCCGTTCGCCCCTGGCGTCGGCGGGCACGCAACCGCACTCGAGACCGATCTCGGTGAAGTCCGTGGTCAGCGACGATCCGCGAAAGATGGCCGCCCCTGGTGTCGTGCCCGACAACGTGTCGACGGCCAGGATCACCGCCGCGGCGGTCCACGTGCTGCACTCCACCGGCCAGCGTGCGTCGTCGGTGAAGACGTAGCCCGTCCAGTAGGCCCCGTCGGGGTCGCGCAGGTGCTGCATCGCGGCGAGCTGCTCGCAGGCCCGATCGTGCTCACCGAGGGCGTCGAGCGCCATCACCAGCTCGCAGGTCTCGGCGCCGGTCACCCAGGGGCGGTCCGCGACGCAGCGGATCCCCAGCCCGTCGACGACGAACTCGTCCCAGCGGGAGGCGACCCGCTCCTCGGCCTCCGCGCCCCGGACGGCACCGCCGAGGATCGGGTAGTACCAGTCCATGGAGTAGCGCGGCTTGGGCACGAAACGGTCCTCGTGCTCGCGCAGGGCATGTCCGAGCCGGCCCGCCGCGAGCTCCCACTCGGGCTGCGGCTCGTCGAGCAGCTCGCCGAGCGCAACCCCACAGGCCAGAGCCTGGAAGATGCTCGAGCTGCCGGTGACCAGGGCGGTCTCGTCGACGACACCGAGCTCGCCCACGCCCCAGGCGATCCCACCGAAGGGCAGCTGGAGGTCGACGACGCGGTCGAGCGCCCGACGGACGACCGGCCATGCCCGGCGTACGAACGCCTGGTCGCGGCGGACCAGCCAGTGGTGCCACACGCCCACGGCGACGTAGGCGACCATGTTGGTGTCGGTGCCCGCGTCCTCGACCCGGCCTGCGGTGATCCTCATCGGCCAGGAGCCGTCGCGGCGCTGGGTCTCGAAGAGCCAGGTGTAGGCACGCTCGGCCGCCTCGACCTCACCGCCGACGAGCAGCGCCATCGCGCACTCGACGTGGTCCCAGGTGTCGATCCGACCGCCCCGGTACCACGGGATGGCTCCCGAGGGCTCCTGCGCACGGGCGATCGAGGCCGCCGTACGGCGCACCTGGTCGGCGGAGAGCACGCCCGGGAGGCTGGGGATGTCGCCGGAGATGTTGACCGTCATCGGCGGCCTCAGGGCTTGGTCAGGTAGAGCACCATGCTCTTGCCGATGACCGGGTTGAGCAGCTGCTCGGCGGTGCGGGTCAACCACGGCCGCTTCATGATGTCCCAGACCAGCAGCCGGTGGTAGGTCTTGGGCAGCACGTGGTCGGAGTTGTCGACACCGACCGCGCACTTGAGCCACCAGTACGGCGAGTGCAGGGCATGGGCGTGCTCCTTGCCGGTGAAGGTCAGCCCGGCGCGCTCGAGCTTGCCGACCAGCTCGTCGCCGGTGTAGATCCGCACGTGTCCCCCCTCGACCTCGTGGTACTCCTCCGACAGCGCCCAGCAGATCTTCTCCGGCAGCCACCGCGGAACGGTCACGGCCATCGTCCCACCGGGCCGGAGCACGCGCACGAGTTCTGCGATCGCGGTCTCGTCGTCGGGGATGTGCTCGAGCACCTCGGCGGCCACGACGCGGTCGAACTCGCCGTCGGCGAACGGCAGCTGCAGCGCGTCACCCTGCTTGACGTCGGCCTCGGCGCCGTCGGGCACCTCGCCGCCCGCCCGCATCGCGGCGAACATGTCGGAGACCGCGGAGAGCTCGTCGGCGTCCTGGTCGAAGGCGATCACGTCCGCGCCGCGGCGGTACAGCTCGAAGGCGTGGCGTCCGGCGCCGCAGCCCATGTCGAGCACCCGCTCGCCTGCCTGGACACCCAGCCGGTCGAAGTCAACGGTCAGCATGTGGTCAGTTCTCCTGGTTGTCGTCGATGGCCCGCTGGTAGGCCGCAGCGGTCGCCTCGGCCACCGCGCGCCAGCTGAACTTCTCCAGCGCCCGCTTCCGCCCGGCCGCTCCCATCCGGTGCCGCCGCTCCGGGTCGTCGAGCAGCGCCTCGAGGGCCGCTGCCAGCTCACCGACGTCACCGGGGGTGACCAGGTCGGCGCAGAGCCCGTCCTCGCCGACGACCTCGGGGATCGCACCGGCGCGGCTGACGACCAGCGGGGTGCCGCACGCCATCGCCTCGACGGTCGGCAGCGAGAAGCCCTCGTAGAGGGACGGCACGCAGGCGATCTCCGCGGACCCGACGAGCGCGGCGAGCTCGGCCTCGCTGAGGCCGCTGACGAACCGGACGCTGTCCTTGATCGAGAGCCGGTCGATCAGCTGCTCGGTGCGTCCGCCCGGCTTGGGACGGGTGACCAGGACCAGCTCGATGTCGCGCTCCGTGCGCAGCTTGGCGAACGCCTCGAGCAACGTGGCGATCCCCTTCATCGGGCTGTCGGCGCTGGCCATCGCCACGATCCGGCCGGGGACGCGCGGGTCCTGGTAGTGCTGGAACACCTCGGGCTCGACACCGAGCGGGATCACCTCGATCCGCTCAGGGGCGACGCCGAAGTCGGCCACGATGTCGCGGGCGGAGGACCTCGAGACGGTCAGCACGTGCTTCATCCGCCGCGCCACGCGGCCCTGCATCGTCAAGAACCCGTACCAGCGCCAGGTGGAGATCTTCTTGCGCCCGTGGGCGGCGGCCATGTCGACCCGGCGGTCGTGCGTGATCGGGTGGTGGATGGTCTCCACGACCGGCAGCCCGGTGCGCACGATGTCGAGGATGCCGTAGCCCAGGGTCTGGTTGTCGTGCACGACGTCGAAGTCGTTGCGCCGGCGCTTGAGCACGCGGGCCGCGCGGAGGCTGAAGGTCAGCGGCTCGGGGAACCCGGCGGTGTACATGGTCGCGACCTCGAGCACGTCGATGGCGTCGCGGAACTCACTGGGACGCGGCGTGCGAAAGGGGTCCGGCTCCCGGTAGAGGTCCAGGCTGGGCAGCTTGGTCAGCCGGACGCCGGGGTCGAGCTCGGGGTAGGGCTGGCCGGAGAAGACCTCGACCTCGTGACCGAGGGCGACGAGCTCACGGCTCAGGTGCCTGACGTACACCCCCTGGCCACCGCAGTGCGGTTTGCTGCGGTAGGACAGCAAGGCGATGCGCACGTTTGACCTCCAAGAAACCGGGAAACTGCGGGTGGAACGTGTTTCGATTACAGCGACGGCCGGTGTTAGCCTACGCAATGAGCGGGCCTGGGCTTGCGCCGGTGCTCACTCCAACGAGCCAGCTGTGAATAAGCGACGGGAGCACCACCGTGAGCACCATGAACTCGTTGGCCTTCGAGGAGCTCGGCTCGGCCGCCCAGCGCGACCGCCGCAAGCGGATCCTCGACGCCACCATCGCGCTGGCCTCCAAGGGCGGCTTCGACGCGGTGCAGATGCGGGCGGTCGCCGAGCGCGCCGACGTGGCGCTCGGCACGCTCTACCGCTACTTCCCGTCCAAGATCCACCTGCTGGTGTCGGCGCTCGCCCGCGAGTTCGAGCAGGCCAACACCAACTTCGACCGACGTCCGATCCCGGGCGACACCGCGCCGGACCGGGTGATGTACGTCCTGTCGCGCACCACGCGGGCGCTCCAGCGCGACCCGAACCTCACCGAGGCGCTGACGCGGGCGTTCATGTTCGCCGACGCGTCGGTGGCCAACGAGATCCACGTCGTCGGCATGCACGTGACCCGGATGCTGATGCGCGCGATGCGCAACCCGGACGCAACCAGCGACCAGATCGAGCCCACCGAGGACGACATCGCGATCGCCAAGGTGATCGGCGACGTCTGGCTGGCCAGCCTGGTGCAGTGGGTCACCGGACGGGCGTCGGCCGGTGACGTCAGCAAGTCGATGGACGTCGCGGTCCGGCTGCTGCTGCGGGAGTGACCCGGCGGGGGCGTCAGCCACCGTAGGCGTGCGTGGCGGTGGCGCCACCGTCGCAGACGAACTCCGCCCCCGTGCAGTAGCCGCTCTCGTCGCTGGCGAGGAACACGTAGACCCCAGCGACGTCCTCGGGGGTGCCGACCCGCTTGAGCGCCACCTTCGTGCCGCCCCACTCCAGGCCTTCGGCACCGGCGAGGTCTCGGATCATGCCGGTGTCGATCATGCCCGGGTGCACGGAGTTGACCCGGATCCCCTTCGGCCCGAGCTCCATCGCGGCCACCTTGGTCATCCCCCGGATGGCGAACTTGCTCGCGGAGTAGGCGATCAGCAGCGGCATGCCGCCGAGGCCCTCGATCGAGGACGAGTTCACGATCGAGCCGCCGCCGTGCTCGGCCATGTGGTCGGCGACGGCGCGCATGCCGAGGAAGGTGCCGACCTGGTTGATGCCGATCACCCGCTGGTACTCCTCGAGGGTGGTCTTGGCCAGCTCGCTGAAGAGCAGCACGCCGGCGTTGTTGATCAGCACGTCGACGCCGCCGAAGCTCTCCACCGCCTCGTTGACCGCACTCTCCCACTCCTGCTCGCTGGTCACGTCGAGGTGGCGGTAGTAGGCCGCCTCACCGAGCTCGTCGGCGAGCATCTTGCCGGCGTCGTCGGCGATGTCGGCGATGACGACCCTGGCGCCCTCGGCCACGAAGGCACGGGCTGCCGCGGCCCCCTGTCCCTGGGCCGCGCCGGTGATCAGTGCGACCTTGCCGGCGAGACGTCCTGTGCTGCTCATCTGGTTACCTTTCGAGTGGCTGCGTTGTGGGCCGGGCTCAGCCCAGCGGCTGGTCGGCGATCTTCATCACGCTGTCGGCGGCGAAGCCCACCGCCGGGTCACGGTCTGCGAAGTAGCTGCCGAGCTGCTTGTCGAGGTCGCCGAGGTCCCACGTGCCCCCTTGCGCGTCGAAGCGCTGCTCGAGAACCGGTGCGGCAAGCAGGGCGACCATCCCGCCGTACACCACGAACACCTGGCCGGTGATCTGCTCGGCCGCAGGCGACGCCAGGTAGGCGACGAGCGGCGCCACGTGCTCGGGCGAGAGCGGGTCGAGTCCCTCCGCGTCGTGCGCGCCGAAGACCTCCTCGGTCATCGCGGTGCGCGCGCGGGGCGCGATCGCGTTGGCGCGCACACCCATCCGGCCGAGCCCCCTGGCGGTGGAGAGGGTCAGGGCCGTGATCGCGCCCTTCGCTGCGGCGTAGTTCGCCTGTCCCGGGGAGCCGACGAGGAAGGCCTCGGAGGTGGTGTTGACCACCCGGCCGTACACCGGGCCACCCGTGGCCTTCGAGACCGAGCGCCAGTGCGCCCCGGCGTTGCGGGACAGCAGGAAGTGCCCGCGGAGGTGGACGCGGATCACCAGGTCCCAGTCCTCGTCCGACATGTTGAACAGCATCCTGTCGCGGAGCACGCCCGCGTTGTTGACGACGATGTCGAGGCTGCCGAGGTCGTCGACGGCAGCGCTGACCAGGGCGTCGGCGGTCGCGCGCTCGCCGATGTCACCGGCGACCACGACGGCCTCTCCCCCGGCCGCCCGGATCTCCTCGGCCACCTCGTCCGCGGCGCCCGGCAGGTCGTTGAGGACGACCCGGGCGCCCGCCCCGGCGAGCGCCAGTGCTTCGGCGCGGCCGAGACCGGCGCCGGCGCCGGTGACGACCGCCACCCGCCCGTCGAGGGACAACAGGTCCTGCGACATCAGCCGTTCCTCTCGATCCGGAGGGCGTTGCGCGGGCACGAGTCGACGGCCTGCAGGATCCGTGCCTCGTTGGCCTGGGTGACGTCGGTGCTCAGCAGGTGCAGGTTGTCGTCGTCGTCGAGCTGGAAGACGTCGGGGTCGATGCCGACGCAGATGCCGTTGGCCTCGCACAGGTCGTAGTCGACGGCCACCTTGCCGACGACGTCCGGGCTCTGGGTCATCGCGTTCTCCTCATCTGCGGTGTTGCTCATGACTTGGCCAGCATCTTGCGGTGGTCCCACGTCGCGACGCGCTCGGGTACGACGACCACGCCGACGCGCTTGCGCACCTGGCGCTCGACCTCGTCGCGGCCGATGTCACCCAGGTCGGCGCCGTCGACCATCGCACTCGCCACGGCGGTGCCGATCCGGCGGATCCCGTCCTCCTCGGTGACCAGCTCGGCGTGCCCGGTGATCGAGACACCGCGCAGCTCGAAGTAGTCGTCCCCGGTCTCGACCAGGCAGCTGATCCTGCTGTCGCGCTGGAGGTTCTTGATCTTCTGGGAGCGGCCGTAGGTCCAGAACACGATCCGGCCGTCCTGGACGACGTAGAACAGGGTGGTCAGGTGCGGGCTGCCATCGGGGTTGACCGTGGCGACCTGGACCTTCTTGTTCCCTTCCAGGAACTCCTCGACCTCGGCCTCGGTCATCTTGACCAGGTCCCTGCCGCTGCCCATCCCTCACCGCACCTTCCGGGCCCAGACCCGATCCGTGGAACCGCCGTCCATGTGGAACGTGTTCTAGTTTAGGGCCAAGTGCCCGGCCTTGGCCAGAGCGGCACACCGGCTGAGACGGACCGTCCGGCTCACAGCGCGTCGAGGTCGGCGACCAGCCAGGTGCCGTCGTCGACGGAGGGGCGGATGAACCCGGCCCTCGTGCGCCGGGTCAGGAAAGCGCTACGAGCGGGTTGCGAAGAGGTCACGGACCCCCGCCGGCCTGTCCCCGTAACCTGAAGGCCATGGCCACCCACGGGAACCGCACCGGCACCGTCTCGGTGTGGGCCGGCGACCTCACCGGGGTGCCGTTCCGGGACGAGGCATCCGCCGCGCCGCACTACGCCGCGAGCACGATGAAGCTGCCGCTTCTCGTCGCCGCCCACCGGTTGCACGAGCGCGGCGAGCTCGACCTGGACCAGCCGGTGGCCGTGCACAACGAGTTCGCCTCGGCGCAGGACGACAGCCCGTACTCCCTGGAGCAGGCCGACGACCAGGACGACGAGACCTGGGCCGCGCTCGGTGGCACGCGCACCTTGCGAACGCTGGCGCGAGCCGCGGTCGTCAGGTCGGGCAACCTCGCGACCAACCTCGTGCTGGAGCACGTCGGCGCGGGTGCGGTCGACGACGTGCTCCGCGACGCCGGGTGTACGTCGACCACGGTGCTGCCACGCGGCATCGGCGACGCCGCCGCACGGGAGGCCGGCATCGACAACGTGGTGACGGCCGCCGACCTGGGCCTGGTGATGGCCGCGCTCGCCGACGGCCGTCTCGCCGGGGCCGAGACCTCCCGCGCGCTGGAGGCGGTGCTCGCCGACCAGCAGCACCGTGACAAGATCCCAGCCGGGCTTCCCGCGGACACCTACGTCGCCAACAAGACCGGGTGGGTCGACGGGGTCGCCCACGACGTGGCGCTGGTCCGCCCGGCCGGCGCCGCGCCCTACGTGCTGGCCGTGTGCACGACCACGGAGCTGAGCGACGAGGCGGCGAGCCGGCTGATCGCCGAGGTGAGCCGGGCGATCTGGGAGGAGCGGACGGGTTGAGCAGGATCGAGCAGGTCGCGTGTCACCGGGTGAGCGTGCCGCTGCACACCCCCTTCGTCACCGCGCTGCGACGCACCACCACGACCGACAGCCTGCTGGTGCAGGTCACCGACGACGACGGGGTCAGCGGCTGGGGCGAGGCGCCGCAGGTCTGGCAGGTCACCGGTGACTCGGTCGCCGGTTCGCAGGCCTGCGTCGAGGGGCCGCTGGCCGCGCTGCTCGTCGGCGCCGACCCGGACGACCTGGTCGACCTCACCGCGCGGGCCCGGGGCGCGGTGGCGCGGAACTTCGCGGCGAAGGCCGCGGTCGACGTCGCGCTCCACGACCTCGCCGCGCGCCGGCTCGGTGTCCCGCTCCCCCGCCTGCTCGGCTCCGCGACCCGACAGGTCCCCACGGACGTGACGCTGTCGGCGGGGACGGCAGCCGACCTCGCGGAGGCGGCCGCCGCGCGCCGCGCCGATGGCTTCACGGTGCTGAAGATGAAGGTCGGGACCGATCCACGCACCGACGTCGAGCGAGTGCTCGGCGCCCGTGCGGCCGTCGGCCCGGACGTCGCTCTCCGGCTGGACGCCAACCAGGGCTGGAAGGCCAAGGACGCGGTCCGGGTGATCCGTGATCTGGAGGAAGCCGGAGCCGGGGTCGAGGTCGTCGAGCAGCCGGTCCGCGGCGAGGACCTCGACGCCCTGGCCTGGGTGACCGAGCGGGTGAGCACCCCGGTGATGGCCGATGAGTCGGTCTACGGCCTGCGGGACCTGGTCGAGGTGATCCGGCGACGCGCCGCGGACATGGTCAACGTCAAGCTCGCCAAGTGCGGAGGGATCGGCCCGGCGCGCACGCTGCTCGAGCTCGCCCGGGCCCATGACATGGGGACGATCGTCGGCTCGATGATGGAGACCCACGTCGGCGTCGGCGCGGCAGCGAGCCTGGTCGCGGCCCTCGGCACGACCGCGGTCCCCGATCTGGACGCCGCCTGGTGGTCGGCGAGCTCACCGGTCCGCGGTGGCCTGCGCTACGAGGGGGCGAGCGTCGTACTCCCTGACGCGCCGGGGCTGGGGATCGAGGGTCTGCGATGACCGACTGCGGGACGGCCGAGGTGCGCGAGGTCGCAGTGCCCGTGACGACGCTGTGGACCGCGCCCGAGGCGCCGCGCGAGATCGACCGGCCGGCCGTCCTCGACGTGCCCGACATGACCGCGTGGACCGCCTCCATGGATGCGACGGTGCGCAAGGGGCTGACCGGGCGCACGCTGACGCAGGCGCTGCTGGGCGAGCCGGTGCACGTGCTCGGGCGGGTCGGCGACTGGGTCCGGGTGGCGGCGCTGTGGCAGCCGTCGTCGGCGCATCCGAGCGGCTATCCCGGCTGGGTCCGTCGCAGCCATCTCGCGCCCGCTGTGCCCGGCGGGGCGGCCCACCGTGCGGTGGTGGTCTCCCCCACCGCTGAGCTGGTCCTCGACGGCGGCGCCAGGTTCAGGGTCTCCTTCGGCACCTCGCTGGCGGTGGCCGACGCCGCGACGGTCCTCGGTGACGACGGACGGGGCAGGGGTCAGGGCGCCCGCGCGGTGGAGGTCCTGCTGCCCGGCTCGGGCGGCCCGGTCGGCGGACGACTGGCGGCTGCCGACGTCCGGCTGGTCGCGGGAGGCCAGGCGCCGCCCCCGACCGCGGAGAGCCTGCTCGCCACCGCCGAGATGTTCCTCGGCCTGCGCTACCTGTGGGGCGGCACGTCGGCCTGGGGCCTGGACTGCTCGGGACTGGTGCACCTGGTGCTGCGCACCCACGGTGTGACCGTGCCGCGTGACGCCTTCGACCAGGCCGACCGGCTGGTCCCGGTCGACCTCGACGCCGTGGAGCCCGGGGACCTGTACTTCTTCGCACGACCGGGTGAGCGCGTCTACCACGTGGGGTTCGTCTCGGCGCCGGTGGCGGCCGACGGGGTCCGCCGGATGCTGCACGCACCCGAGGGTGGCGAGCTGGTCGAGGACGCGCCCCTGGCCCCGCACCGTGTCGAGACGCTGGTCTCGGCGGCACGGATCCAGGAGCGCGTGCGTCAGGGGTGAGACGGAGGCTCAGTCCTCGTCGTCGCCCTCCTCGTCGAGGAGCCCCTCCTTCTTCGCCTCCTCGACGAGCCGGCGCACGTTCTCGATGTTGCCGCAGTCGTTATCGATCTGGCGGTTGCGCTCGGTGGCGAACTGCTCGCCGAGGTCGGCGCGGACCTGCTCGGAGACCTCCTCGCGCGCCGGGTTGAGGATGGTCAGCTCCTCCTCGGTGAGGTGGTGGTTGATCGCCTCCGCGAGCTCCTCGACAGCGTCGTCGAAGGCCTGGGTGTCGGTGCCCTTGAGCTCGAGCAGGGCGAGCAGCTTCTCGTTGCCCTCCGCGTGCTCCTCCTCGCCGTGCTCGGCTTCGTGCTCGTCGATGGCGTCCTTGCGACGCAGCGCGGGGTAGACGAACTTCTCCTCCGCCTCGGCGTGCGCGACGTGCAGCGCCGCGAAGGCCGCGCGCACGGCGTCGCGGTCGGAGGTGCTGTCACGCAGCTGACGCATCAGCTGCTCGAAACGACGGTGGTCCTCGAGGATCAGCTCGATGACGTCCCCGGACACAGGGCGTCCCAGCTCGATAGGAGTGCTCATGGCACCGGTATACCCCCTCGAGGGGGCGCCATGCTCGTCGTACCGCTCACACGGCGGCGAGGATCAGCCGGTGGTCTCCCGGCGGGGGCCGGTGGCCTCGTCGAGATCGGACCGGCTTCGGTTGCGCGAGACGCGCAGGCTCACCACCGCGGTGACCGCCAGGGTGCCCACGATCACGGTCAGCGAGACCCAGATCGGGATCTCGAGCCACTTGGCGTCGATGTTGTCGCCGCCGTTGATGAAGGGCAGCTCGTTCTCGTGCAGGGCGTGGAAGATCAGCTTCACGCCGATGAAGCCGAGCAGGAAGGCCAGCCCGTAGGAGAGGAAGATCAGGCGCTGCAGCAGGCCGCCGATCAGGAAGTACAGCTGCCGCAGGCCCATCAGCGCGAAGATGTTGGCGGTGAACACGAGGTAGGGGTCCCGGGTGAGGCCGTAGATCGCCGGGATCGAGTCCAGCGCGAAGAGCAGGTCGGTCGTGCCGAGCGCGAGGATCACCAGGAACATCGGGGTGATCAGCCGCTTGCCGTCGATCGTGGCGAACAGCTTGGTGCCGTGCCACTCCGAAGTGGCCGGGAAGCGCCGCTCGACGAGCTTGATCAGCTTGTTCTCCTCGTACTCCTCCTCGTCCTCGGCGCCCTCCTTGGCGAGCTTGACGGCGGTGAAGATCAAGAAGGCGCCGAAGATGTAGAACACCCAGCTGAACTGGTTGATCGCGGCGGCGCCGACCAGGATGAAGATCGCGCGCATGATCAGCGCGAGCACGATGCCGACCATCAGCGCGGTCTGCTGGTACTGACGCGGCACCGAGAACTTGCTCATGATGATCAAGAAGATGAACAGGTTGTCGACCGAGAGGGAGTACTCGGTCAGCCAGCCGGCGAAGAACTCCGGGCCCGGGGACGGGCTCAGCGCGTGCGGCTCGGCGAACAGCCACAGTGCGGCGCCGAAGATGACCGCCAGGCCCACGAAGAAGGCCAGGTGGAGGGAGACCTCCTTCATCGACGGCTCGTGCGGGCGGCGGGCGATGACCAGGAGGTCGACGAGGAGCACGCCGATCGTGACCACGACGGTGACGATCCAGATCGTCGGACTGGCGACGGAGTCACCGATCAGGCTGTTCACGTACGAGCTCCTCCGGGGGCAGGCAGGTCGATGGCCCCGGAGGTCTTGGCCGTCCGGAACCCGGGCAAGTTTCCCAGACCCACCCGCCCCGGCCAAACGCGTGCCGGCTCGCCGTCCGCCATCGGCGCGGACCCTTGCCGCGCTGTGTGCGCTGTGTCACAGTCCGGCCATGACCTTCCTGACACGTCTGCCGTCCGAGCCCAGCACCATCGACGAGCCCCTTGCTCACTGGGCCAAGGAGAACCCCGACGGCGAGGCGGTGCTGTACGGCGAACGTCGGTGGACGTGGTCACAGTGGAACGACCGGGTACGTCGTGCGGCCGGTGGGCTCCAGGCGCTCGGCGTCGGACGCGGGGACGTGGTGGCGTTCCTCGACAAGAACCACCCGGCCTGTGTCGAGATCACCCTGGCGGCCGGCTCCATCGGCGCCGCCCACGCGATCATCAACTGGCGCTCCGCGGGTGACGAGGTCGACTACGCGGTCAACGACTCGGGGGCGAAGGTGCTCTTCGTGGGCCAGGAGCTGATGCCCACGATCGAGGGGATCCGGGACCGCCTCACCGGGGTCGACACGATCATCATGGTCACCCCGGACGGGGCCGAGGGTGACGAGTACGAAGCCTGGCTGGCCGCTTCAGAGCCGCTGGAGCGTCCCGACGAGACCGCGCCGGACGACGTCTGCCTGGTGATGTACAGCTCCGGCACCACGGGCCGACCCAAGGGCGTCATGCTGACGCACCGCAACATGATCCGGCACACCGACAACGCCCACGAGGGCTGGGGCTTCGACGAGGGTGACAAGTCGCTGGTGGCGATGCCGCTGTTCCACGTCGGCGGCTCGTCGTACATCTTGTTCTCGATCTTCGACGGCGTCCCCAGCGTGATGACCCGCGACCCCGACGGTGCCTCGCTGGCCTGGGGCATCCTCAACGGCGCCAACCGCACCTTCCTGGTCCCCGCTGTCCTGGCCCAGGTGCTGCAGAGTGGCCCCGACGCGGTCAAGCTGTTCGGCGCCCTGAAGAGCTACACCTACGGCGCCGCGCCGATGCCCACTCCCCTGCTGCGCGCCGCGATGGAGGCCTGGCCCGACACCGACTTCATGCAGGTCTACGGGCTGACCGAGGTGGCCGGCGTGATCACGCACCTGCTCCCCGATGCGCACCGGGACTCTGCGCACCCCGAGCGGCTGCTCTCCGCGGGCACCGTGCTGCCCGAGGCGGAGTGCCGGGTGGTCGACGTGGCGACCGGGCAGGACGTGCCGAGGGGGACGTCGGGAGAACTGTGGTTCCGGACCCCGCAGCTGATGAAGGGCTATCTCGGCAAGGACGAGGAGACCCGGAAGGTGATCACCGAGGACGGGTGGTTCCGCACCGGTGACATCGGCCGGATGGACGACGGTGGCTTCGTGTACGTCGAGGACCGGCTCAAGGACATGATCATCTCCGGCGGCGAGAACATCTACTCCCCCGAGGTCGAGCGGGTCCTCTCCGAGCACCCTGCGGTTGCCGAGGTCGCTGTGATCGGCGTCCCGGACGACCAGTGGGGCGAGGTCGTGAAGGCCGTGGTCGGACTCAAGCCCGACACGACCGCGACCTCGGAGGAGCTGATCGAGCACTGCCGTGACCGGCTGGCCCACTTCAAGTGCCCCCGCAGCGTCGACGTCGTGCCGGCCCTCCCCCGCAACCCGACCGGGAAGATCCTCAAGAAGGACCTGAGGGCGCCTTACTGGGAGGGCCACGACCGGTCGATCGTCTGATCCGACGCTGTCGGGGCGCGTCGCACTCCCGCGCCCAGCCAGCCGCTCTCAGCCGGCGAGAGGACGCGGGGCTTGCGGGAGCTGCCGGTCGAGGGCCCTCAGCACCGCGGGCCGGATCAGCCTGATGAACGGCCCCGTCGCTCGCCAGTAGCGGAGGAACCGTCGACGGCTGACCTCGTCCGTCGCCGAGACCCGGGTCTCCAGGGTGAGGATGCACGCGCGAGCGCCGTACGGGGTGACCCGGGTGCTCTCGGCCATCTTGGCGAAGCCGGGCTCGGCGAACCCGGCAAAGCCGTCCGCGGTGACCGGTTCGGCCGGCTCGCCGCCGGTGCCGCGCCACGGCTTGGTCACGGTGCCGTACACGAGCTGGGCGCCGGGACGCTCCCCGAGCAGGATCCAGCCGTGGGCCGGCAGGTCGCGAACCCGGAACGTCGGCGGCTCGGGGGCCACGGTCTCGCCACGGCGCCGCGCCCTGGCATCGGCGACACGAGCCGGCAGAGCACGCGCACCGATCAGGACGCGGGCCAGCGGAAGCTGGTACAGGTCGAAGGTGACGGCGGCCTCGAACACCTCCTCAGGTGCGGCGCGGAACACCTGCGACACCGCCACGACGTGGTCGTAGGTGGGAAGGAACTCGTCCAGCAGCAAGGTCTCTGTCATGTCGCCTCCGACCTCCGGCGCCCTCGCTGTCGATTGTCCTCCGACCTCGCCGATGACGGGGCCGATCGGGCCGGACGTCGGGAGTGACCGGTCAGCACTCAGGCGCCGTGCAGCAGCACCAGCTCGGCGAGGTCGACCTCCAGCGGCGACACCCACACCTCGTCCACGAACGGAACGGGGCTCTCCTCCGGACGCCCTCGGGCATGGTCGACCGGTGACACCGCAGGCCCGGACCTCGGCTCCTTGCCCAGCGCGTGCGTGCCGGAGTGGTCGACGCGGAACCAGTACCCATGGGGAGAGCGCCACAGGAACACACCCGGAGCGGGTTGTCGCAGGCTCCACCGGCCGTGAGTCTTCACGCGGTGTGGGAAGCGGGCCAGCAGACCCAGGTTGCCGAGGTGCGTCTGCCCCGGAGGACCGCCCCTGGCCCGGGGGACGTACGGCTCGGTGTGGTCGGTGTCCTTCGCGCGCGACATGTTGGTCCCCCAGGGCGAGACGCACGCCGGGTTGCGCAGGAACAGCGCCTCGTCGGTCTCCGCGGGCACCTCGTAACCGTCGACCGGTCGCTGCCCGGCCACGTCGAGAACTCGGACCGGCCGGACCAGACAGCCGCGGAGGAAGTCCTGCACCTGGGTAGCGGTGATCGCGCCGACACCCTCCATCCTGGCCACGCCGTGACCAGTGCGGATCGTGTCCTCGCTGGCATGGATGTAGAGCACGGCCGGAGGCAGCAGCTTCTTCGGGTCGACCCGACCCAGCACGTCGAGCGCGCCGCGGCGGAGGTCGAGACCGCGGGCGGGCTTCACGAACGGGATCGGGTCACCGGCCACGGCCCGCTCACCGCGGCAGGTCGGACACCGCGGCGTCCTCGGCTCGGCTCCCCCGGTTTCCGCAGGTTCTCCTTCGCCGTTGTCCCCGTCGTCCGCTGCGTCACCGGCGTCCGCTGCGTCACCGGCGTCCGCTGCGTCACCGGCGTCCGCACCACCGGCGTCGGCACCATCCTCGGGAAGGTCGTCGCCCTCATCATCGGCGCTACAGCGGCCACCAGCCGCAGCCGCTGCGGCGGCGGACTCCTCGAGCAGCAGGAGCGCCCGTGCCGGGTTGGCGAGGATCCCGATCGCCTTGGACCGCCGGACGTCGACCGGATCGGTGTCGCCGCGCTCGAGCAGGACCGTGGCGATCCGGTCCACCATCGCCACGAAGAAGATCACGTCGCCCGCGGTCGCCCGCGCCACCAGGATCTTCAGACCGTGTTCGGTGGACTGACCGGTGCGCACGAACCGCGCCAACGCGGCCGCCTCCGCCCTCGCCTCGGCTGCCTCCGGGTCGGCCTCGACGATCCGGCCGCGCACCAGCTCCTCGAACCGGGACCACGGCAGCGCCGCCAGGTAGGGCGTCGTGGCCGCGTCGACGGCCCGGGCCTGGTCGAGGTCGAGGCCGGCCTCGGCACACAACCGGGCCACGGCGCGCGCCTGCCACACGCGCGCCCGCTGCCCGGCCACCTCCTGCCACAGCAGGGGATGGCGGTGCCGCACGTTGACGGCGTCGCGCAGGAAGCACGCCGCGGCGGCGTAGCCCATGCCGAGCTGGACGCCCAGCTCCATCGCCGCGAACTCGGCCACGAGCGGAGTCCCGTGGGCACCTGCCCGCTTCGCCCGCTCCATGCCCGGTCGGGGTCGAACACCCGACCGGCGTCGCTCCTCGACCAGTGCCTCGCCCGAGTGCAGGTCGGCCCAGTGCGCCGCCAGCGCGAAGCGCGCCGCCTCCGCCGCGACCATGTCCGCATGGACGCGCTCGGCCTCGGCCAGGACACCCTCGGCGTCCAGCTCGGTCAGCGCGTCCATCCCGTCCATGCATCCGAACATACGTCCTGCATCTCTGCTTGAGTGCAGTTGGCGCTCAGCCGCCGATCAGTTCCTTGAGCGGGTGAGGG